>WRHL01000070.1 GCA_009783245.1 Coriobacteriia bacterium | reverse complement strand
TTCCTGATCCCTAACCGCTGCCGTAGATTGCCACGCTGCGCCGCCTTTGGCGGCTCCGCTCGCAATGACGGGGGGTGGTGACGGGCTGTCATCGCTCGCAATGACGGACGTGACAAAAGGGACGGGGCGCATGACAAAGGGGACGGTCCCTTTTGTCATGTCTGATGACTTGACAAAAGGGACCGTCCCCTTTGTCATGCGCCCCGTCCCCTTTGTCATGCGCCCCGTCCCCTTTGTCATGTGCCCCGTCCCTTTTGTCACATCCAAGAGGATCGCGACTATGTCTTCCTCCTGGTCGCAGCAAATGAAGGCAGCCACCTCGGGAAAACCGTCGGTCAGTTCCGCCCCATAGCGGGAAGGCATACAACCGGTGACCAGGATGCGGCCAGGACCTGCGGCAAAGCGCTCAAGGCCCGCGACCTCGAGGATGGTGGCAATGGATTCCTCCGTTGCCTCGGTGATGAAGGAGCAGGTGTTGATGATGACCGTGTCAGCCAGCTCGACATCCTCTACAAGCGTGAGACCGGCAGCAAGCACACGCGCCCGCATCTTATCGGTATCCACCTCATTCTTCGCGCAGCCAAGCGTGATGAAGGCGACCTTAAGCTCTGGTGAAGTCAAGAGGACGGCCTAGCGGTAGTTGATGTATTGGAGCGGTTGGCCGTAGTCCTGCTCCTTGAGGAAGGTGATGACCTCTTGCAGCGTATCGCGTTTGGGCGAGAAGATGCGCAGTTTGGTGCCTTCTATCTGCACGCGCACGTTCTTGAATTTGAGCGCGCGGATGTCCTTGTTGATCTTGTCGGCTATCTCTTTGTCGATGCCCTGGATGATGGTGCCCACAAAGCGCTGCATCATGCCCGCGGCGGACTCTGGTTTGCCCCATTTGATGCTTTTGAGGTCGATCTTGCGGCGCACCAGCTTGGTGTTGAGCACGTCTATGACCTGGTTGGCCACAAACTCGCTGGGTGCGATGAGGGTGATGCGCTGGCCGCCCTTGTCGAGCTCCAGGGTGGCCTTGCTGTCCTTGAGGTCGTAGCGCTGGGCCAGCTCCTTGCGGGTCTGCTGGAAGGCGTTGTCTATCTCTTGGAGGTCTACCTCAGAGACCACGTCGAAGCTCTCGTCTTTAGCCATGGTTTTCCTTTTCTGTAGTTGGCTCTGGCCACCTGGCCTTAACCGTCTGACCCACTATCACCTGGACTCAGGCGGTCTGACCCTTGACCATTATGCCTACCCCTAATCCCCTTTCAGCAGGTCGGGGTTAAGGATACGATCCACCACCTCTAGAGACATATAGTACCCGTCGTCAGAGCTGTCTCCAAACTCCTGTTCCACATCGCCACGGTACACCAATACATTTGCTGGTTGCCACGTTGCGATAGAACAGCTCTGGGTGACCTGATAGGTCAGCTTTTCTGACAGTGTACTATTGTAGACTTCTTGCCCGTCGACCCATACCTCAATCCAGGCTCCTGGATCGGGACCTGGTTCGATTACCAGCTCAAAAGGACCATAGAGGGGAAGCACTTCACCGTTGTTATCAGGAGGATTCAGGATGTTGTCTCCGTCAGTGGTGTCACCGTCAGAGGCCACGGTGCTGGTATTGATGGGAATGACCTCGTTCTCCTGTTTCTTACAGCTGTTTGCCGCCATGGCCCAAAGCACCAACAGCGCAACGAGCACAATGATCAAGAAGACGATCATGACCACGGGATTCTTGAACAGCGAACCAAAGATACGTATGAGCAGGCTTGGCTTTGCTGAATAGCTGTCGCTGCTGTAGCTCCCTGATGACGAACCATCGCGGTGAGAGCGTCTATCCTGGTCAGAGGAAGTCATCCGGCGTATCGTAGAGGGGCGCGAGGTATATCCCTTGCCGAGCTCGGAATTGGGTATCGGGTGATCCCACATGGAGCGCGAGCTGCGGTTGTTCTCAGAATTCTTGAATCGAGCCGTAGTCTGTTGGGCGTCATGCCGGGTGCTGTCACGGCTCAGAGAGGCAAAGGGGGAGCTGTTCTGACGCGCCTCATGGTTCTCGAACTCGTGGTACTCTTTGAGGAATTGCTTTGTGAGTTCCTCGGGATTGAGGCCAAGGAAACGCGCATAGGAACTGACCATGTTGCGGGCATGACCCTTAAGTGGCATATGGCGGAAATCAGCAAGTTCCAGGGCTTCAAGAATAGCTGGAGTTATGCGCAGTTGAACGTGAACCTGCTCTAAAGTGAGGCCCCGTCTTCTGCGCGCTTCCGCTAATCTGCTCCCGAAGTTTCCCTGCGCCAAACACGCTCCTTTGCTGGCAGTTTATAGTATCTCCATAGTAGCGTATATTGTGCCATTTTACCTACGAGAATGCGTAATTCACCAGCTAGTGAAGATATTTTGAGTTAATGGAAACAGGGGGCGAATCCGGTTCTTTTGGAGCAGGTTACCACTCGTCGGAGGCTTCGATAGCCTTGAGGGATTCCAGCTCCAGGACGTCATCGAAGAGCACTTCGCGGGGTTTACTGCCGTTGGGAGGCCCAACTATCCCCTTCTGCTCCAGCATATCCATGATGCGGCCGGCCCGGGCGTAACCCACCTTGAGACGGCGCTGGAGCGTGGAAGTGGAGCCAAAGCCGCTGGAGACGATGATGTCGGCAGCTTCCCAGATCAGAGGATCATCCTCACCACCGTCGCCACTGCCCAGCATGCTGATGGACATGCCGCCAACCGCAACAGAGAGTATGTCTTCGTGATATTCAGGCTCGGCCTGCTCTTTAAGGTAATCGACCACCGCCTCTATCTCAGGCTCTGAGACATAGCAGCCCTGGATGCGCTGCGGCTTACCGTATTCGGGACGAGAGAAGAGCAGGTCACCATTGCCGATGAGGTCCTCGGCGCCGGGGCCGTCGATGATGACGCGCGAGTCGATGCCCGAGGCCACGCTGAAGGCGATGCGATTGACGATGTTCGCCTTGATGAGGCCGGTGATCACGTTGGTCGAAGGGCGTTGGGTGGCAATGATGAGGTGAAGGCCAGCTGCCCGTGCCAGTTGGGCGAGACGGCTGATGGAGGTCTCCACGTCTTTGCCGGCTATCATCATGAGGTCGGCCAACTCGTCGATGACAATGACGATCATCGGCATCTCCTCGGGCGGCTCCTCAGGTGGAGCCTTTCGTTCGAGGTGGCGCGTTGCGGCCTCGGTCTGGGAAGGCTCTGCGCCACCTGCGTTATCGGCGGCGTCTTTCTCGTCAGCATGCTGAGCAGCAGCCTGCGCGAGTTTCTCCAGCTCAGAGCAGACGTGTACGTTATATTGCTCGATGTTCTTCACGCCGGCCTTCTGGAAGAGCTTGAGACGGCGTTCCATCTCGAGCACGCCCCAGGCAAGCGCGCTGGCGGCTTTCTGCGCGTCGGTGACCACGGGGACGTAGAGGTGCGGGATGTCGTTGTAAAGCGAGAGTTCGACCATTTTTGGGTCGATGAGGATCATGCGGACCTGGTGGGGCGTGGCGCGCATGAGGATGCTCATGATCATGGAGTTGATGGCGACCGACTTGCCGGAGCCGGTGGTGCCGCCTATCAGCAGGTGCGGCATCTTCTCGAGGTTTGCCACAATGGAGCTGCCCTCGACGTCTTTGCCTATGGCCAGCTGGAGCGGGCCCTCTGGTGAGTCCGGCAGCACGTCGCCTAAGAGGATCATGCTGCGGTTGACGTTGGGGACCTCGATGCCCACCAGCGTGGTGCCGGGGATGGGCGAGAAGATGCGGACGGCCGGGGCGGCGAGCGCCAGGGCGATGTCCTCATCAAGCGCGTTGATCTTGTTGAGGCGCACGCCCTCACCCAGGCTGACCTTGAAGAGCGTGACCGTGGGGCCGGCAACCCAGCCCTGGACCTGGGCATCCACGCCGAACTGGTCGATGGTGTCCTGGAGTATGGCGGCGGTCTGCCGCAGTTCGCTCTCGCCGGCCTTGGTAGCGGCTTTGTTGCGGCTGACCTTGAGGAGCCGCAGATCCGGGAGCTTGAAGGGGGGCTCGCGGTATGCAAAGGCAGTAGAAGCAGAAGCGCTGGAAGCAGAAGCGGCGACTCCTGTCGCACGGGCGGACCTCTTCTGCGTCGCGGTTTGCTGTGCCGTGCTGGGGCTGCCCAGAGGTGCGGTGGCATCCTCAGTATCAGCAGTGTCCGCAAGCATACGGCGAGTTGAGCCCAGGTCACCCAGGTCCTCCAGACCACCCAGACCATCAAGTGCCTCCAGGGGGATGCGCCCCTGGTTTCCATGGGAGTAGTCTACCTCCATCTGCCGGGTTGGCTCAAAACCTACCGAGAGCTGCGCGGTAGGCGCTATGAGCTTGTCGCGGGAGCGTTTGCCTGAGCGACCCTGCGAGTTCCTTGTCCCCTCAAGATCATAGGCGCTGGGCAGGGGGATCGAATCCTCCCTGGCACGGCGATTGGCCAGAAGGCTGAGAATGCGGTTCACCATACCGGTTATGGAGAAGCCGATAAGTACGGCGCCAACAACAACAAGGCCTATAAGGATGACAATGGAGATGGCCTCTCCCACCATGTTGAGCAAGGCCCAGGTGACACCGCCGCCCACATAGCCACCATGGGACATAAGCGCTGCCTGATTGAAGATGAGGTCCGGGTTGCTTTTCGCGCCAGGAGACGAGAGGGCGATTAGTGACAAGGCGCTGATGAAGATGATTATCAGGCCGGAAACCAGGCGCAGCGTAGATGAGGCGACCGAGCGCTCCACAAAGAAGCTGACCGCCCAGATGAACAGGAGGAAGGGCAGGACATAGGAGCCCATGCCAAAGGAGAGCAGGAACGCATCTGAGACAAGGCGGGGCAGGAAGGCGGTTCCCGGAGCAATCACTGCAATGAAGAGCACAATAGCGATGACCGCGATGAATATGCCTATCAGCTCACGCTTGAGGCGCAGGTCGAGGATGGGGGGATTCTTTTCCTGGTTCTTTGTCTGGCTCTTTGTGCCAGGCGCCTTTGACAGGTTGGCAGAACCGTTGCCACTCTTCTTCTTGGCCGTCGAAGAACCCTTTTTCTTACTGTTTGTTGCTTTCTGAGCGCTCAAGTAGACCTCCTGGTGCGTTTTTGTTGTGTTTTATCGCGCTTGGTTATTCATTTTGCAGTTATTTTACCACTTAAAAGCCAGCGCGGGCAGTAGCAAGCATGAGTTCACGGGGCGCTTCGACTATGAGGCCCTGCTCCTGTGCCCAGAGCTCTATGGTGAGCGCAGCCTGTTCGACGAGCATACCCAGGCCATCATAGGCCTGAGCGCCTTGCTGACGCGCACCCTTGAGCAGCGCCGTCTCGCCGTGGCCATAGACAAGGTCGCAGACTATGGTGTGGGGTCTGATGAGGTGTGTGGGGAGCACGGCCTCATCTGCTGTATCCATGCCAACGGTGGTTGCGTCGATAAGCACATCGGCATTTGTGAGGCTGGGGGCGATATCCTGGTAGTCTATGACGACGGGCTCGGGCAGTGGCGCCCCCTGCTCCTGAGTGGCGGCAAGCTGTCCGCAGAGCGCCCCTATGCGCACTTGTGCCTGTAGGGCATTGCGGCTTACCACAGTTATGCTCGCGACCTGTCTTCCCAAGAGGGTCGCCAGCGTAGACAGGGCAACTGCACCCGTCCCACAGAGGACCACCTTTGAGCCCAGAAGCGTGACACCTGCCCCCCGTTCCAAAAAGGCGACCAGTCCCTGTCCATCCGTGTTCGCACTGCGAATGCAAGCTGAGGCAGATGCGATTGCTTCAGCCGGGCGCACCACGCTGAGCACATTCGCGTTGTGGATAAGCTGGGTTGTCGATGCGTGCTCTGAGGCCACCTCAAAGGCTAAGGCCTTGTATGGCGTGGTGACATTGAAGCCCACATAGTCCTCAGGGTTTGCAAGCGCCTCACTCAGCACAGCCTCAAAGGCTGCGCGGTCAGCGCAGGGATACAGTTCATACTGCCAGTCCAGGCCAAGCGCCTGATAGGCCGCGTTATGTATGACTGGCGACAGGCTGTGGCCTATGGGATATCCGAGCAACCCTGCATTCATAGCCATCCCGCCTTAGGCCCGTGGTTGTCTGTCGCCCATAAGCAGGCGCTCCAGTTTGCGGAGGATCTGGGTATACCACAGGTCGGTGGTAGCCTGGGGAAGCACCAGAATGGCTTTATAGCCCCGCAGACGAGCGCCCAAGACATCGGTGAAGAGCTGGTCGCCTATGACAACGACCTTCTCCCCCTTCTCCCGCCCAAGCTTCCTGCAGGCCCTGCCAAAGGCGAAGGGCAGGGGTTTCATCGCCTTGTAGACAATGGGCAAGCCCAGCGCTTCCGCATAGGCAAAGACCGTGCGATGCCAGTTATTGGAAAGCAGGCAGGGGCGCAATCCACAGTCTTTAAGCTGCGTAACCCAGGCCTTGACCTCCTCGGTAAGCACATGGGTGTCACGTGGCACCAAGGTATTGTCGATGTCCAAAAGCGCCAGCCTGAAACCCTGCTCGAACAAAGCGGCGGGGTTTATGGTGACAACCGTACTCAGATAGTCATCAGGGGTGAACAAGCCCATGCCACCAACAGCTGCCTTCTACGCCTGATAGGATCAAGGTATGTTGAAGAGCTCGTGGTACTTCTGCTCTGCCTCTCGGAACTGATCGTCAGTCTCACAGAAGGTATGCGTGCCATCCAGCGAGGTCAGCACATAGAAGAAGTAATCCGTCTCACGGGGGTGCGCAGCAGCCTCTATGGAGCTGATGTGCGGCGAGCAGATGGGCCCGGCGGGCAGGCTGTAGTTCAGATAGGTGTTATAGGGGCTGTCAATGTTCAGGTCGTCTATCAGCAGCGGGTGCCCGTCGTAATTCTCGTCACCCATGGCATAGATGACCGTCGCACAGATCTGCAGTGGATGATTCACGTGCAGGCGGTTGTAGATGACCGACGAGACCAACGGGCGCTCATCGGGCTGAGCCGTCTCCTTCTCGATCATGGAGGCGATGATCACAATGTCGAAGATATCCAGGTTGCGCGGCTCAGCATAGCTCATATCAAGGTTCGCTATCTCCTTGGCGAACTGGTTGAGCAGCACGCGGACGACGTATTCAGCGTCGGCGCCAGGAGGTATCAGATAGGTCTTGGGGTAGAGGTATCCCTCAAGCGAGTTGTTGTAGACCAGCTCAAGGTGAAGAGTGGGATAGTCTGGTTCATATTTATCAGCGGAGTATGCCTCGTGGATGAAGTCTGCCGCCGGGATGCCGCAGGCGCTTTCCACCACCCGTGCGGTCTGCTCCACAGTCAGGCCCTCGGGTATGGTCAGCTTATTGCCCGTACTGGCTGGAGCGGGCCCTCCAAGGAGTATTGCCAGGGCCTCCTCATCGGTCGAACGGGTGTTGAAAGTGTATTGCCCGGAAAGCAGCTGATCCTCGACGCCCTGGCTCTTCACATAGGTGATAAAGGCGTTCTCCGAGGAGATGACCTTACCAGCCTTCAGGATCTTGGCTATCTCAGCAGTGGTCGAACCCTGCGGGACAAAGATCGAGACCTCTACGCTCTCAGGCTCCTCGCCTCCTATGACGCCGAAGTTCTGCAGGAGCTTATAACCGCCAAAGATGAGCAGCGCTAAGACGACAATCGCAACGGCCCCCATGACGATGGAGCGCACAGGCCTGCTCTTGCGTCTGACCCCATCAAGGTCATAGCTGACAAAATG
Organism: Coriobacteriia bacterium; assembly: GCA_009783245.1. Classification (GTDB taxonomy): domain Bacteria; phylum Actinomycetota; class Coriobacteriia; order Coriobacteriales; family UBA8131; genus WRHL01. Next base: position 2,995 of record WRHL01000070.1, on the reverse strand, counting down.
GGCTGACTTCCTGCTTGCCTTGTGCTGTCTGGGGCGGTCTGGATCATAGTCAGACCCCGAGTAGGTCCCGTCCTCATCGCCGTCATAATAGTACGAGGAATCCTGCTCGTTGGGGTCATCGTCGTTATAGTCATTGTAGGAGTTGTACCCGCCATGGGCGGAAGCGGCGCTTCTGGCCCTGGAATAGGAACCGTACGCCGGCCTGTCCTCTTCATAGGAGCGTTGCCTGGAAAAAGACCCCGTGCCGGGATCCGTCTGACCGGCATCCCTCAGCCGTGGGTTGCGCTGGCTCAGCTGACTCCTCAGGCCAGAAGAGGAGAACCTTCCTGACTGCGAGGGGTCGTCGTAGGCTTGACCTGCGCCCCTAAAACCACCATCCATGAAGTCATCATCAGCGAAATCATCGTTACCGGCGCTATGCCTACCCTTATAATCTGCCATTGTCCCAAGACCCCATCAGTAGACGCAATAAGCACGTGCAAGCATCCTAGAGCGCTAAAGCCCCAGTAAATCAAAGTACGCCTGCAGGAAATATGTTGCCGCAAGCATGTCTATTTTACCGCGCATCTCCCTTTCAGTACAGCCAGACTCACGCAATAAACGTCTCGCTTCGCTACTAGACAGGCGTTCATCCTGAAAAACCAGGGGTAAATCAAGCATTTTGGTAATCTTTTCTGCAATTTTCCTGACTCTCTTCGCCTGCTGCTGCTCTGTCCCATCAAGGGAGATAGGCAGGCCTATGACGAGAAGCCCGGGTTGTCTCTCCTCGATGATCTCCCTGAAAGCCGCGCTGTTGGAAAGCACTTCTGAGGCTTGGAGCGTGGTTAGCGGTACGGCTACCCGGGTGTCGGTGTCACCGCAGGCGATGCCGATCCGCTTCTCTCCGATGTCTAAAGCCAATACCTTCATACTGCCAGTGTATCAAAGAACAGTGTCGCTTGGGCACTGACACGCCCCGCGCCTGTCGCCCCGGACTGACTTCTCTGTTTCCTCGGGAAAACAGGGATAATAGGGGAAAGGTCGCATGGAAACCGATGCGACCCTTCCCTAGCCGAGGTCTAGACTGACGACCTCGCTCCCCCTGATGTTGCTGCTGAATCGCCTACTCCAAGGCCATGGGCTGACGGGAATCCCCCACCGGAGGCTGCTTTTTCTTGAAGGCAAGGACCATGGCCGTTGCTCCCACCCCAAAGACTACTACGTGTACGATTGTCCAATTGTCGAAGAGCACCGTCAGCATACTCATGTTCTCCGTGAAGAAGAACAGGATAGTCCCGGCGATACCCATCAGTACCGCCAGGCCGCTCCAGAGAAGGCTTGTCCGCTTGTGCCCATCGATCACCCTTGTACGCCCCGTCCCCCATCGACTTGCATTGAAAAATGGATCGCGTCTGTTCAGCAGCAACAAACGCATGATTGCAGTAAGCGCCAATACCACACCGGAAACGCTTAGTATCAGATTGGCGAGCGGCCAAACCATGTGGTTGATGGAGCCGCCGGATAAGGGCAGCTCGCGCTCCCCGATGCTCATGATAGGAATGCCTTCTTCACGCAGGACAACCGCAGGATCCGCCAGTGGGACAATGGGATCCGGGATGAAACTCTGGCGGGAAGCTGGGATGCCCCCGTCCCTGAGCAGGGATGCTTCTTCCTGCTCTATGGAGGTTATATCCTGCTCAACAGTTGTCGTCTGTTGTTGTATCGTGGTCGACCCCTGCCCGGTGCCGGTTGTTGCCTGCGTTCCAGTTGTAGGCGTCGTTGGCGTCGTTGGCGTTGTCGGTGTCGTCGGAGTCGTTGGTGTTGTTGGCGTTGTCGGCGTTGTCGGCGTTGTCGGCGTCGTCGGTGTCGTCGGAGTTGTAGGAGTCGTCGGAGTTGTAGGAGTCGTCGGCGTCGTCGGCGTTGTGGGCGTTGTCGGCGTTGTGGGAGTCTCCCGCAACTCGTAAAGCGCATTCAGCGTGATATCGGCTTTGACATCACAGAAAACGCCGCTCCAGCCGATGAAGTCGTACTCTGCTCGGGTCGGATCGACCGGTGGCGCTGCAGCATCGCCTTGAACCACCTGCTGAGTCGATAACACCTTTCCATCCCAATCCACAAAACTCACGGTGAAGTAGTTTGGCAGTATAAGAGCGGGAGTCCAGTTCGCCGTGAGGTTGACGTTGCTGTCAGGCATGACAAAGGATGTGGTTTGGTTATCCTCCAGGGAAACGCCCCCCGAATCCACCGTCCAGGCGGTGAAGAGGTAGCCACTACGGGTGCCGGCATGGATGACTACCGCCTCCCCTGCCAAATAGTCGCCGGCACCCGTGGTTGCTGCAAAACTCCCATCAACGGTCACGGTGTAGATGACCGGAGGAATGACCTTTCTCTGCCACTGCGCGTACAAGATGAGCGAATCGCTGGTGGTGAAGGCCTTGATCATGCCTTGTGATGTCTGGCCGTAGGGGACCGTTGCGCCCCACCAGTCCCCTTGGCCATCAGTCTCGGTATTCCAACCCGAGAAGTCAAAATCTGCCAAATCCGGGATGTCGCCGCTTATCCTCAGCTCGTTCTTATCAGCCCCCTCGGCCGGATCCTGGCCAATGATGGCCTTGATATCTGCCGGCATACCTGATAAATCACTGGGGTCGGAAACATCACTTGGCAGGTTTGGCTCATAGATGATAGAGATGACGCTTTGGGGGACGGTTGTGAATCCCACTGAAGCGCTGGTCTCGTTGATCTTGTCGTCTGCGTTGTCTGTTGAGACCGCTGAATAGTAGAACTGGTTGTACGCTGTCAGATTATCGCCAGAAGGCACCCAGAAGATGATCTCGACACTGACGCCATCACCGGGGCCAAGGACCAGGTCACCAAAATCGATGAAAGCCGCCCGCGTGTTGGAGTCGCTACCGTTTCCCGCCCAGACGTTTCCTGTCCAAAAAGCTGCGTTGTTGTCTTGCAGGTCCAGCCAGGTACCACCATGCAGGCCATAGCGAGGCACACTCCCACCGTT
>WRHL01000069.1 GCA_009783245.1 Coriobacteriia bacterium | reverse complement strand
TTATCCATGCTGTACATCGGCAACCAATTGTCAGGCATGGTCAGCTGATTGTAATAGGAAAAACGGTAACCTTTGGTTTTGGCAATATGCAACAATTGGGCTTTGAGGGTAAGAGACATATACCCACGTGTGGTGATGGCAAAGAGGTATTCTGTCTCAAATTTGACCTGCTCCAGGAATCTGACAACCAGCGGTGGAATAGCCAGCCAGTAGGTTGGAAAGACCAAGCCAATCACACTGTCGCTAACAATAATCTGCTCTTTACTGTTCTGCTGTTCACGCAGGAAACGAGGAATCGAGATCAGCTCGCCGCCTGAGGAGACTCCCCGGGCAACCTGTAAGGAGTTTCCCGTGCCGGTAAAGTAGAAGGTTTTCATGCATGACTCCATTCAGTTCAGTAGACATATGTATATTTCGTGACATGTGTTAATATTGTCTACCGAATAACATAGAGCATCGAGAGGCACTGGGCAATGGTTAATGTGGGCATCTTTGTCAGCAAATGAACAGAGTGCCCCCAAGTGTTCAGGAAGGCAGGCATATGAGCAGCAGGACATCCGCAGGTTCGTCGATTCTTGTGTCACCGGCTTCAAGCAGACAGGCTTCTGACTCCAGGAATCGTGACAACCGCAAAACCCGCTATACCAACCAGGTGATACGAGAGACATTCGTCGAGCTGATGAAGAAACAGCCTATTGAGAAAACCACGGTTACCCAAATCTGTGAACTCGCCGACATCAGTCGAGGCACCTTCTACCTGCATTATCGTGACGTGTATGATTTGCTCAGTTGTATGGAAAACGAGGTTCTGGCCGATCTGGAGCGTCAGCTGACCCTGCAGTCAGATACGCTGGGAGACGACTACTCGGGCAACCCTGATTTCTGGCTGGGCATTCTTCACCTGTTACTCGAAAGAAAAGACATCGCCCGGTTGCTCCTCGCGAACCCCCACAGCTCCTTCATGTCAAAGTGTCTTGCCCTCAACCGCGCTTTCTCAGACGAGCTGTGTGAGGGCATGTTCCCTGAGCTGTCCCCGCGTGAGCGCGACTACCTGCACTGTTTTTATGAGCATGGAAGCGCCAGTATCATCAGTCTGTGGGTCAGAGAGGGCTTTGTCGAGCCGCCAGAGCAGATCGCTGAATTGCTGGCTGCCTTGAATTCCAAGTCCTGCCAATCATCAGGTGTCTGAAGAAGATGATTTCCAGGCACTAAACCGGGTTATTCCGTTTTGAAATAATTGCTGGCGCTGTTTCGTAATAGAAGAAGGCGATACCTGCTGCAACCACAATACAGAAGGCTGCGAAGATCAGGGGCGCTTGAAGTCCAAAAACATCAGCGAGCCTTCCAGCTATAGCCACGCCAATGACGCATCCGACAATCTCACCAGTCAACTGCACACTGGAAATCGCGGTGGAAGTATACTTCGAGTCTACGGACTCACCTATGATTGCCGCTTGATACAGTGCGTAGACCCCCGAGCCGCTCCAGCCTAGAAACGCCAACAAACTAATCGTAATAGGTGATGATGCCAGCAGGAGGCCAAGGGGAGAGACAATGCTGAGCAATGTGAAAATAATGGTAATCGGCTTGCGACCGAATCTATCAGACAAGCTTGGTACCAACATGCCCCAAATGACAGCGCCCACACCAAATGCAGCAAGGATATAGCTCATTGTTGTAGGGGTAAAACCCTTCATATTGACCAGGAACAAGGGAGCAAAAGTCAAGGTACCGACATTCCAGCACATGATAAAGCAACTGAATACCATCGATGTGATCACGTTCCTGTTTTTGAAGATAGCCAGACTGTCTTTGAATGAGGCCTTTTCTGTACTTGCTGTTCCACCTGCATCTTTGGTCATGTCAGGCTCTTTCAACACCTTGAAAACAAGAAAAGCCACCACGGCTCCAGGGATGAACGTCAGGAAAAAGGTCACCCTCCAACCAAATGCCAGGCATAAGGCTACGAGAAGGATAGGGGCGATCAGATTAGCAATCACTCCCATGGAAGTGGTGGAGATAAGGCCCATGTTGAGGCCTCTTCTCCTGGGCGTGGATTGAGCCATGGCAAATGCCTGGGTGAGCGGGAATGTCGGGCCATAGAGAATGCCCATCAAGAAGCGGATGGCTACGAGCATGATGAAGCTACTTGCCAGGCCTGTTGAGAAAGCACAGACTGAGGATAAGAGCGTAAGGATACCCAGAAGGCGTTTCTTCTTTGCGGCGATGTCTGACAGCATGCTTCCGAGGAATCCGGAGACTGCCCACGCCAGTGCGAATACCGACATGACAAGCCCTAAATCAGTATTGGACATATTCAAATCATCCATGATGAAAGGGGATAGGTTAGTGATAGCAAATCGGTCGAACATCGCAAAACCAAAACAGAGCATGCATATTAACACCATTTTGTTTTCGTAGGTGAATAATCGATTCTTCTGCATGATTCCCCCGTTCAGCAAGCTACTACGATTATATGCTTATTAAAACAGCTAAAACAAGAGACGTTGTATTACCCAGACTTGTATGTGGGAGGCAGCACGGCCATCACGCCCTCTGACTCCTTTGGTAGTCCTTGTTGTCAGATCTGCGCCTGATCTCGTCGTAAGCCAGTATTACGCCTAGGGCGATCGCAAAGCCCAGGCACCAGCCGGCAATGACATCTGTGATGTAATGGACACCCAGATAAACGCGGGTGAGGCCTATTGCGGCTACCAGAACAGCAAGAACCGCAGTTATCGTGATCTTTTTCCAGCGCGACTGCGAAGATCTCCATACAAGGATGATAACCATGCCATACAAGGCCATGTTGATCATCGCATGGCCGCTGGGAAAGCTGAAATCCGTCTCGATTATCAAGCTGAGTATATCGGGGCGGGGGCGCATGAAGGCCAGTTTCAGCAGGGCATTCAGGCTGGCAGCAAAGACAGTTGTGACAATCACCGGCAGTGCATAACGCCTGCGCAGGGGAGGGATGACAAGAAAGAGGAGGCAGACAAGGGTCACAGGAAGCACATCTCCCAAATGTGTTACCGCTTTTGCGGTCGAGGTGAGGAGTGGCGACATATGCTCAGTGCTTTCAGAGTATGCCCAGCCCTCAAAGCTCGCGGCGACCCCCGTGTTGAGGAAGAGGGCTATCAACACAAAAAGCGCGACAAGGGAGCCCATCAGCAGGGCTTTCACCACTCTATCTGTCTCGCTTACCAGCCTTCTCACGCCTGCTCCTCGAATCCGGCATAGCAGCGCATAAGGAAATCGGTGCAATACTGTTCGAGCAGCTCAGGTGCAACGGGCTTCCCTTCGAAATACCACCAGCGTAGCGTATGCAGCATGCCGGCTGAGTAGAAGTAGCCAAGCAGCTCTACAGGTTTTCCGGGTGTGTGCCCATCACGGTTCAAACCACGCTCTGCTCGTGAGATTATGCCTTCGCTGATATGCGTGACTATCATATCGACCGTGCTGACTGGCACTGTTCGCCCCATCGCATACTTCATGCTTTCCTGATGTGACTCAAAGAAACGGATAAGGGCTTTATGCATATGGCTTGCATAGTCTGAGAGCTCCTCCAGGTCATACCCCGACCCTGCTTCAACCTTGAACCGTTCTGCAAGTGTCTGCAGGTAGAAGGTTATAAAAGCGTACTTATCGTTGAAATGCCTATAAAAGGTGTTGCGTCTGACAGTAGAGCGTTCGCAAAGCTCGCTCACCGAGATATCTTCCATATTCTTCTCTGAAGCAAGCTCTTCAAAAGCATCCAACAACATCTTCTGTGTCCGGCTTACCCTAATATCCATGTGCTGCATCCCTTCAAAAGGCACATCTTTCGTACCGGAAAGAGGACACATCCGTAAATATGTCCCTTATTGAACAGGTCCTCTATTCTGTTCCCTTCTCAATCCTCACGTCGACAGCAATAATACCACTTAAGTGGCAAATGTTCCTTAAGTATCAATTGAAACAAAGGAGAGGATCATGACGGAGATATTCGATGCAATCATCAAACTTCCCATGGGCAAGAAAGAATGCCAGGTGACCATTGATCGCCACAACGACGGAACCTTTGACGGTACCTTCAGCGTATTGGGTTCAACCGCTCCCATTACCGAGGGGAAGATAGACGCTGAGGGGCATTTCTCGGGAGGGATCACCATCACAACCATGCTGGGGACCCAGGTGGCGACCACTGAAGGAAGGGTCTTCGACGGCAAGATAGAGGCGACTGCAAAATCCCGCCTTGGCACCACATCGCTGAAATCGCCCGAGCTCTGGTAAACGATACCTGGTATCGCCTCTGAAAGAAGGAAGGGAGAAGCGCAGATGAGCAAGAGCCAATCGAGCGCCTCACTGCAATCACGTGATACCGTGAAAGCGGATCGGGTCAAATACAACAGCCGGGGGCTGGCGTTCTTTGAACACGAGCAACCCTGGCGCTATGAGGAGGACGGCTATCAGGTAACGCGCGGAAGCGCCTGGTCGGCTCCGGGCTGCCATCTTGGTTGTGGGGTGCTTATCTACTCCAAGGATGACAAGGTGGTGCGCGTGGAAGGCGACCCTGAGAACCCCTACAACCAGGGCAGGCTCTGTCCCCGCTGTGTCGCAGTTGATGACATAGTCAACAATGAGAGGCGTATCTCCCATCCCCTGAAGCGCTCGCTGGATGACCGTGGTAAGGACAGGTGGGAGCGCATCAGCTGGGAAGAGGCGCTTGATACCATCGAACAGCGCTTCAACACCTACAAGCAGCAGCATGGCGCCGAAAGCGTGGTATTCCTGCAAGGCACGGGGCGTGACATCGCGGCCTATATCTCCCGGTTGGCGTGGTCTTTCGGGTCGCCCAACTACGCCTTCAGCCTGACCAATGTCGCCTGCTTTGGGCCGCGCATCTTTGCGAGCACCATGCTTGCCGGCACCTTCATGGTTGGCGACTACTCGCAGCAGTTCATCGACCGTTATGACAACCCTGCCTGGGAAGCGCCTGCTCTCACCGTTGTTTGGGGGAACAACCCCATTGTCGCGAACTCAGACGGCGCGTATGGCCATTGGGTTACCGACGTGCTGCAGCGCGGCAGCAAGCTGCTTGTTGTGGACGCACGGCTGACCTGGCTTGCTGCCCATGCCGACCTGTGGCTGCAGGTGCGTCCTGGCTCAGACGGCGCCCTGGCGCTTGGCATCGCGCACGTCCTGATCGAAGAAGGCCTCTGCGACGATGAATTCACCAGCCTCTGGGTATACGGCTTAGAGGAATACGCGCAGATGGTTGCTGAGTGGACTCCAGAGAAGACCAGTGAGGTAACCTGGGTTTCCCCCGAAGACATCAGGGCGGCCGCGCGGCTGCTTGGCCAGAACTCTCCGGCGCTTCTGCAATGGGGTGTGGCGCTTGATCAGCGCGAGGATTGCGTTGATGGTTCCCGCGCCGTCCTGTCGCTATTCGCCCTCACCGGAAATATCGAGAAACCCGGAACGATGATAGTCGGTCCCGAGCTCTTGAAGTACATCACTGGATGGGGGCGTGACCTCCTCTCTTTCGATGCCGAGGACAAGCGTATCGGCACAGAGGAATTGATGTTCTATAAGTTAGCCTTGCAGGTAGCCTCCATGAACAGGCTCATCGACCACATGATAGAGCAGCCAGATGATTACCCCATCAAAGCATCGTGGATACAGACCGTGAACCAGATTGCCTGTGGTGGCGCTGATAATGAGCGTACCCTGGAGGCGTTCAGCAAGCTTGAGTTCAATGTCATCGTCGATCTCTTCATGACGCCCACTGCAATGGCCTACGGAGACCTGTTCCTGCCGGTAACCACCTACACAGAGCGCAATGGAATCCGCTGTGGGGATGGCACGCAGCGGGGAGAGACCATCAACGCTGCTGTCTCGCCGCTTGGCGAGTGCCGCTCGGACATGGAGATCAACCTTGAGCTGGGACGCCGTTTCAACTCAGAGGCCTGGCCCTGGGAAACAGTCGAGGAGATGTTCTCGCATATCATGGCTGATACTGGCATGGACTTTGAGGGGGTGCGCGAGATAGCGCCGAGCTATCTGCCTTTTGAGTACGAGAAGTTCAAGTCAGGTAAGATGCGCGAGGATGGACAGCTGGGTTTCCAGACCCCGTCAGGAAGGCTGGAGCTCTATTCGCAGGGCCTCGGTTTTCTCGGCTACGATCCTTTGCCAAACTACGTAGAGCCGCCTATGACGCCGTATTCACAACCGGAGCTGGCAGCAGAATACCCGCTTGTGCTGACAACCGGTGCGCGCAGGCACAACACCTTCCATTCTGAGAATCGGCAGGGAAGCAGACTGCGTGCGCTGCATCCAGAGCCCACCGTGCAGATACATCCGCAAACTGCGGCAAGCCTTGGCGTGCAGGATGGCGAGTGGGTTTGGGTTGAAGGGCCCGTTGGCCTGACTGGCCGCACGGCACGGGCAAAACGCGTTGCCGAGGTCACTCCCATAGTCGACCCACGTGTGGTCAGCTCCGATCACGGCTGGTGGCACCCTGAGGCAGACCCTGAGAAGCTCTATGACGTCAATGAGCTTAACATCAACAATCTCATCTCATGGAGCAGCGGACAGACGGGAATCGGTGCGAACTATAAATGCCTCTTGTGCAAGATCTACCCCTGCAGGGAAGGTGAGCAGTCATGAAAAAGGGATTATTGATCAACTACCGCTGGTGCACGGGGTGCTACTCATGTGAGCTGGCCTGTCAGGCGAAGAATGGGCTCCCCGTGGGGCAGTATGGGATCAAGCTCAATCAGGTTGGGCCCTGGGAATATGCGCCAAAGAAGTGGCAGTATACCTATTTCCCCGTACTGACCGAGCAATGCAACCTCTGTGCGGACCGCCTGGCTGTTGGGAAGCTGCCGTCCTGTGTGCAGCACTGCCAGGCAAACTGCATCCAGATCATCGGAGCAGACCAAGCCGCCGAGATCCTTAAGGAGAACAGCAAGGTGATGTTCATGACCCTCTGATCTCCTTGAACCTTGGAGAGAGGATATGTTGACCTGCTTGTCGAGACAAGGATAATTATGACGTGTTGTTAATACGGGTATCTCCTTACTACCTGACACGTCAAAGGAGCATTGTGGATACACTACAACTCATCCTGGAACAAGGAGACGCGTGGCTTTGTCATGCGATAAGGAAAACGGTTCTCAAGGAAAGCGAAGAGGATCTGACTGATCTCAGGAGTGAAGTACTATCCGACACAAGGATTAAAGCCTACCTGGCTGACGTAGCTGACTATCACAGTATGATTGTGAGTAATCACAAGAACCCAGACCTGCCCATTCATAAGCTCCTGTTCCTATTGGATATCGGCCTGCGCGAAGAGCCGGAAATAGCTGTTGCCACCCGAAAGATCATGGAGCATAAGGATGAGAACGGGGTGTATCAGTCTCTGACCAATATACCCAAGCATTTTGGCGGGAGCGGCGAGGATGTGTTCGGCTGGTGCCTTTGTGACGCACCGCTGCTGCTGTTGGCTTTGCTCAAGGCGGGAATCGACTACGAGAGGCACATTAAACCAGGTGTCGATTACCTTGTAGGGCTCCACAAAGACACCGGGTTTCCCTGCTCTGTTTCACGGGAATTCGGCAAGTTCAGAGGGCCAGGGCGAAAAGACGATTGCTGCCCAAACGCTTCACTGAAGATGTTGCAGTTGCTCGCAGCAATACCTGAGTACAAAGAGTCTGAGGTTGCAGAAAACACAGCCTTAGGTATGCTTTCTCTCTGGGAGAACAGCAGGGAGCTCCACCCCTATATGTACTATATGGGAACCGATTTCAGGAAGCTGAAGGCCCCGACAATATGGTATGACCTGGTCAGTGTTGTGGATACACTCAGTCACTTCAGGGGGATTACTGCAGATCCACGTTTCATCGAAATGGCTGAGATGATTGAAAGCAAGCGGGATGTTGACGGGCTCTATACCCCTGAATCCGTCTACCAGAAATGCAAGGAGTGGGATTTCGGTCAGAAGAAGAAACCGTCGCCCTACCTGTCATATATCTGCTATCAACTGCTCACCCGCATCCTGTAGCAACTGCTCAACGGTTGCGTCAGGAAGCAGAGCCCCTTTTTGCAGGCAAACCGCTGCAGCGATCCTGTTGGCCAGGCTGAGCGATTCCTGCCAGGTAGCTCCCTTGTTCCGAGCAGCGATCAGAGCGCCAAGATGGGCATCTCCAGCGCCGATGGTGTCTACGGGTTCCACTCGAACACTGGGCACCAGCATATACTCGTCTCTGCTGAAAAGATGTGCACCCTCTGCTCCAGAGGTTACTATCACCGCATTGTTGCATTCCGCCAGTATCTGTGCGCCTGCTTGGACAGGATCATCCAAACCCGTGTAGGTCCTGGCCTCCATATCGTTGAGATGCCAAATGGGTTTCAAGGCATTGATGCGCGCAACCTTGTCAGGGCTGACACTCATTATGCAAGGGCCGGGGGCATAATAGAAGAGGATCTGTGGGTTAGCTTCCAGAAAGCTGATTATCGGTTCGCATCCAGGGCCATCTAGCTCGTATCCGCTGGTAAGAACGGCAGAGAACTGCTTTGCATCCAAGCAATCGAACCAAAAGGGGTCAAAGGCCCGTTCTATACCAGGCAATGTGATCATAGTGCGTTCACCATTGGGCTCCACCAGGATAATACAGGCGCCGTTATCAAGGCTTGTTTGGACGATAAAAGGTTCAAAGCCGTTCTTTTGCAGTTGGGCACAGGCATAGGTGGCAAACATCCCTTGCCCAACCGGGGCCAGCAATTGGCAATCCTCACCTAATTGCCTGATGATGTTAGCAGCGTTTGCCTCACTGCCTCCAAGCGACATCTTAAAGCCCTTGACTACCTCACCTTGACCGCTTCCCGGAAGCTGGATGACATCGCAGACAAGATCGACGATCACCGCACCAATAGAGAGTATCTTTTGAGGTTTTTCCATGACTACAGTCTAACGCAAGTCGCCAATCCAAATCCTGCCAGTTGACCAAGTAAACAGGTTAAAGAATAACGATAAGGGATGGAGCTTACTGTTCTGTTCCTTTTTTAGTAGAATACCGCTGTATCACTTCCAGCTTAGGAGACTTTAGAAATGATCGGCACCTCCATATAGTCAGTTCCACTGGCAAAGCCTCAGGCTTGTCAGTAGCGAAGCAGACATCAGCAAACCTGTAGTTTCAAACAGGGTTGGTGGTCAAACTATGGAGGCATCATATGCAAATCTCGCTTACGAATATCACCTATAGTTACGAGGACTCCTCGGGGCTTGCGCTCACCTCGGTATCCGCTACCTTTCCCAAAGGATGGACAGGGATTGTCGGCAGCAATGGATGTGGCAAGAGCACGCTCTTGCGTCTTACCTGTGGTCTACTCAACCCTATAGGCGGGAGTATCACCCCACGGCTTTGTGGAGTCTACTGTGCTCAAGAGACCGAGTTGCATCCAGAGATGGCTGATGAGTTTGCCCTGGATTACTCGTCACATGCTCAGCGCATCTGCAAGCTGCTCGGTGTTGAGGATGAGTGGATATGGCGGTATGAGACCTTGTCGGAAGGCCAGCGCAAGCGCCTGCAAGTAGCAGTTGCGCTCTGGCGGGATCCGCAGCTGCTTGCGCTTGACGAGCCGACCAACCATGTTGATGCAGCAACCCGTAGACGTTTGATGGATGCACTCGTTGATTTTGACGGTATCGGGCTGCTGGTCTCGCATGACAGGGAAATGCTGGATACCCTGGCACAGCAGTGCCTGTTCCTCTCCGCAAACAGCGCTGTCTTGCGTCCGGGAACCTACAGTCAGGGACATGAGCAGGCAGAGCTCGAGCTGATGAGTGTGAAACGTGAGCGTAAGGCAGCACGATCCGAGCTCGAACGCCTGAGTGCGATAAAAACCGCTCGCGATCATGAGGCAGCCAGGGCGGATGCACGCCGTTCGAAACGCCACATCGACAAGGGTGACAAGGACGCGAAGGGACGCATCGACCTTGCGGTCTTCACCGGGCAGGATGGCAAGGCCGGCCGGCGCTCCACTGCCCTCGATGCCCGTCTGTCCAGTGCTCAGCAAAGATTGGAGGCAGCTCGTGTGGATAAGGTCTATACCTCCAGTATCTGGCTGAACACCCAACCCTCCAAGCGCAGGCTGCTTATGGAATTGGAGCAGGGATGCCTGGCCTTTGGCAATGGGAAGCGCCTGCCACCATCGCCCGATGAAGCCTGCCTACAGATCCCCCGTTTGCAGCTGGGGCCAGCGGATCATATCGCCCTGTCTGGCGCTAATGGCACGGGAAAGACAACCCTGGTCTTGGCATTGATACAGGCGCTGGCTGCGTCGGATCTCTGCGTACTCTATGTACCGCAGGAGCTGGGTATGGATGAGAGGCAGGGGCTTCTCAAGCAGCTTGACATGCTGCCGGAATCCCAGCGCGGACTGGTGTTGGGCATCGCAGCGCAACTGAACAGCGATCCCGACCGCATACTCGATGGCGGCACGATAAGCCCCGGTGAGGCTCGCAAACTGCTCCTGGCGCTGGGAATCCTGTCCTCTCCACAGATCATCATCATGGATGAGCCAACCAACCATCTTGACCTGGCATCAACCGAGGCCCTGGAACGGATGCTCGCAGCGTGTCCCTGCGCCTTACTTCTCGTCTCACACGACAGCCGCTTCCTCTCTTGTGTCACTGATATCCAAT
>WRHL01000068.1 GCA_009783245.1 Coriobacteriia bacterium | reverse complement strand
ATGTCTCGGGCATAGGCTGGCAGGGCTGGAAGTCAGGAGGCGCCGTTGCCGGCACCACCGGGCAGTCGCGCCAGATAGAGGCCGTAGAGATGCGTCTCACCGGCGAGCTGGAGGCGAACTTCGACATCTATTATCGTGCCCATATCCCCAATATAGGATGGCTCGGCTGGGCAAGCAACAGCGGGACGGCGGGCACCACGGGGCTGAGTTGTCGCGTGGAGGCCCTGCAGGTTACGCTTGTGCCCAAGGGTGGCAAAGCGCCTGGATCGCTGGACAACCCCTATCTGACGATCACCTGCACAGCGCAGGGAAACGTCACCGACAAGGGTTGGCTGAAGCAGGTTACTGGGCGAGGTGTCATCGGTACCACTGGTCAGTCTCGTCAGTTGGAAGCCTTTAAGATCACTGCTGACAGCGGTGTTACAGGCGGTGTTTCAGGGGGAATCACCTATCGTGCCCATGTGGTCGATACCGGTTGGCAGGGTTGGGTGGCGGATGGCGCCGTTGCCGGTACTGAGGGCGAGGATAAGTATGTAGAGGCTATACAGATCAAGCTCACCGGCGATCTGGCGCGCTACTTTGATGTCTACTACCGCGCCCACTGTTCAGGCATCGGTTGGATGGGCTGGGCAAAGAACGGCGCAAGCGCCGGTACTGCAAAACTCGGACTGCCGATGGAGGCCTTTGAGATCGCGTTTGTCATCAAGGGAACTGCAGCTCCCGGAAGCACGGCACAACCCTATACGGACACAAAGCGGATACGGGACCTCGATCCCAAGAAACCGATGATAGCCCTCACGTTCGACGACGGCCCCGGGGCCTATACCACGCAATTATTGAATCTATTGGACCGATACGATGCCCGCGCTACGTTCTTTGTGATAGGGAGCAATGCCAACCGATATCCAGGAATCATTCGCGATGCTTATCTACGGGGGAATGAGATCGCCGGTCATTCCATGACGCATCAGGACTATACGTTCCTCAGTTATGGCGCCGTCCAGACTGATATCACCAATACCAATAAGGCCATTCGAAATGCGACCGGGTTCCAACCACCACCCTTCATCCGGGTGCCAGGGGGTTCTTTCAACCTGAATGTGAGGAATGCAGCCGCCGGAACAGGACACGCCATCATCCAGTGGAATGTCGACCCCAGGGACTGGGAATACCGGAATGCGAACACGGTGTACAGCAATGTGATGAACAACGCAAAGCCCGGGTCGATCGTGGTATTGCATGACATCCATCCTACAACGGTGACTGCCATGGAGAGGGTCATCCCTGACCTTATCGCCAGAGGCTATCAGATAGTGACCGTATCAGAATTGATGTATTACTCAAACAGGACCCTGACTCCCGGCCAAGTATATAATTCCGGTTAACGATAACACCGGGGCTATCCCCCTAGTGCCGTGTCACGTATCAGGAAAGAAGGATCCCATGATCAACACATTCTGCAAGGTGCCGCTCAGTGAGGCCACTTTCGATCTGGTTGCGGTGGCGCAGGGGCAAAAACCCGCCCAGACGGTCATCACAAATGCCCGCCTGATAAACGTCTGCACCGCGGAGGTCCAACAAGACATGCAGGTGGCTATCAGCTGTGGGCGCATCGCCTACGTGGGCGCAAGCGCACAGCATTGCATCGGGCCTGAGACGCAGGTCATCGACGCGGCCGGCCACTACATCGCACCCGGCTTTTTAGACGGGCACATCCACGTGGAATCCTCCATGCTCTCTGCTTCGCAATACGCGCGCGCCGTTGTGCCCCACGGCACCACGGCGATCTTCTGGGACCCGCATGAGGTCTGCAATGTGCTGGGCTTTGAGGGCGTCAAGCTCATGGCGCAGGATGCCGCACGCACACCGCTGAAGGCCATGGTGGTCATGCCGTCCTGCGTACCGGCTGTGCCCGGCTTTGAGGACACCGGCTCCGCCATTTTGGCCGCAGACGTCGCTGAGGCTATGAAGCTCGACTGGATAGTGGGGCTTGGCGAGATGATGAACTTCCCAGGCATCCTCTTCAGCGAACCCAACGCGCACGGCGAGGTCGCCGAGACGCTGAAAGCCGGCAAGACGGTCACCGGTCACTACTCCATCCCCGAGACCGACCAGGGCCTCAACGCCTACATATCCACCGGCATCCGCTGCTGCCATGAGTCCACCCGCTATGAGGACGCGCTGGCCAAGATGCGCTTAGGCATGTACGCGCAGTTCCGCGAGGGCTCGGCCTGGCATGACCTGCACGCGCTTGCCGGCGTCATCACCGACCGCCAGGGCCAGCAGTTCGACACGCGGTTCGCCTGCCTCATCTCCGACGACACGCACCCCAACACGCTCTACTCGCTAGGCCACCTCGACCATATAGTCCGCCGCGCCATCCAGGAGGGCATCGACCCCATCACCGCCATCCAGATGGTCACCATCAACACCGCCCAGTGCTACCAGCTCGACCACGAGCTCGGCTCCATCACGCCCGGCAAATGCGCCGACATAGTCTTCCTCGCAAGCCTTGAGGACTGCGCCGTCACACGCGTCATGATCGACGGCGAGGTAGTTGCAGAACAGGGGAGAGAGCTCTTCGAGCTGAGCCCCTTTGAGTACCCCCAGTGGGCCATCCAGTCCATGCACATCAAGCAGGAGATAGCACCGGACTCCTTCAAGGTCGCAGCGCCAGAGGGCCAAGTATTCGACGAGAAGGTCAGGACCCGCGTTATCGAGGTCATCCCGGCCAAGGTGGGCACCTTCGAGTGCTTCATCGACCTGCCCGTCATAGACGGCTGCATTGAGTCAGACCTGGAGCAGGACGTGTTGAAGACCTTTGTCTTCGAGCGCCATCACAGCACCGGCACCTTTGCAGCCGGCTTCACCAAGGGCTTTGGCATCAGCTGTGGGGCCATGGCCTCAACGGTTGCCCATGATGCCCATAACCTCCTGGTCCTGGGCACTAATGATGAAGACATGGCGCTTGCCGCCAACACACTCATCGCCTCAGGCGGTGGCAGCGTGGTGGTGCGCAACGGCCAGGTGCTCGGCCATGTGGCGCTGCCTGTGGCGGGCCTCATGAACAACAGCTCGCTTGAAGAGGTCTGCGCGATGGTGACCGCAGAAGAAGAGGCCTGGGAGGAGATCGGTTGCACCATGCCCTCGCCCTTCATGACCATGGCGCTCATCCCGCTCGCCTGCCTGCCGGAGCTCCGCCTCACCAACCGCGGCCTGGTGGACTGCCGCAGCTTCCAATTTGTCGACCTGTTCCCCAAAGCGGAGTAGAGGTTTCTTATCGCCTTGGGCATGACAAGTCTGTCCTGAACTTGATTCAGGAGGGCCTACCCCAGCGCTTGCAGAACAACCAGAGTTGTCGTCCACAAGACCCCCCGTTATTGTGAGCCGCATCTGCAAGATGCGGCATTTTCTTGTGTTATCCTGATTTTGCACCAGAAAATAGTAGTCATTTTAGCAAAATTGTACTATTGTATTGCAAACTGAGAAATTTGCAGGTTATGGTCGCCGTCTATGACTCAGGGCAGCGCCAACCGATAAAGATAACGATACGTTCTGTAATCCCGTCCTGCCCGCTTGGATCTATTCCAAGGTGAGCGGAGGTGGAGGGAGGAATGACACATGGCAGATAAAGCGATACTGGCTGATGAGCAAACGGATAGCAGCGGCATATCCGCGCATGAGCGTGCAAGGCTTCTACTCGATACCACACCTCTTGCCTGTCGACTGATGAAAAGAAAAGGCGAAGGGAACTACGAGCTATTCGCCTGCAATGAAGAAGCAGTGAAGCTCTTCAGTTTCAGGGATAAACAGGAGTTCATGGAACGGTATTTCGAGACGTACCCTGAATACCAGCCAAATGGGAAGAAATCCATTGAAGAAGGATTGAGGCTCTTTGAGGAAGCATATACCAAAGGTCGCTGTGTCACTGATTTCATGTTCCAGACAGTGAAAGGTGAGCCCATTCCGGCAGAAGTGACACTTGTCCGTGTGAAGTATGGCAAAGAATACGTTATTGCGGGCTATACCAGGGACATGCGTGAGCATAGACGAATGATGGACGCCATTGCCAACAGGGACAAACTGCTCAATGCAGGCAATCTTGCTGTCCAAGCCCTCCTGAAGACGGTCGACGAGCTAGACATTGGAAAGGCGTTGATTGAGAGCCTGGAAATAGTGGGGCGGGCTGTAGACGCTGATCGTGTCCAGATTTGGCACAATGAGATGATTGACGGCTCACTCCATTTTGTACTCAATTATGAATGGCTCAGCGCAGTTGGACACGAGAAGACCCCAGTGCCAATCGGCCTGAAGTTCTCCTACGACGAGAAACCAGAATGGAAGAATCTGTTCATGCAGGGCGAATACCTCAATGGCCCCCTGTCGGAAATGAACGAGGACGACCGAGCTTTTCTCGATGCCTATGATATCAAGACGATAGTGATCATCCCCCTGTTCCTCAAGGACGATTTCTGGGGATTCTTCAGCCTTGATGACTGCAAATATGAGCGGACGTTCAATGAAGACGAGATCAAGATCTTCCGCTCAGTCAGCCAGATGATAGTAAGCGCCCAATACAGAAGCGTGCAAGCCGCAGAGATCCGTGAAGCCCACGGGCGCGTACGGGTCTTACTGGATAAGATGCCCTTTGCCTGTCACTTATGGAACAGTAACCTTGAGATAATCGACTGCAATGAGGAAGCGCTTCGCTTATTCAGGATCTGGGACAAACAGGAATACCTGACTCACATTGATGACCTTTCTCCTGAGTATCAGCCAAATGGGCTTAACTCAAACGAGATGAGGATCGACTATATCGAAGAGGCGTTCACCAAAGGAAAATGCTCCTTTGAGTGGGTATTCCAGACCAGGGATGGCGAGCTTATCCCCACGGATATCACTCTTGTCCGCGTAGCGTATGAAGACGGATTCGCTGTCGCCGCTTATATACGAGACCTGAGGGAATATCAGCGGATGATGGAGGAGATAAAGCAGAAGTCCAACCTGCTTAATACGATAAACAAGTCGGCATATATATTGTTCCAATCTGAGATCGACGAATTCGAAGACTCCATCCTGCTTTGCATGAGCATGATAGGTGAAGCTGTTGAGGCTGATCGTGTCTCTGTGTGGAAGAACAGCTTTAAGGATGGACAGTTGTGCTGTACCCAGGTCAATGAGTGGGTCGCAGACGAGCGGTTCCGATCGAGCAGCACATTGGTGACTGACCTGTCCTATGAAGAGAGTATCCCCACTTGGTTACGCCTTCTTGAGCAGGGGGAGTGTGTAAATGCCCTGACAAGCGAGCTCTTGCCAGTGGAGCGAGCGAGGATGGAAGCGAGCGGGATAAAATCCGTCTTTGCTGCGCCCGTCTTTGTCCATGGTGATTTCTGGGGGTTCGTCGGCTGCGATAACTGCCACAGCGAGAGTGTGTTCGATGAAGACGTGGCATCAGCCCTTAACTCCGGTAGCCTGTTGGTAGCCTATGCACAACTTAGAAACGAGATGACACAGAACCTTCAGAGAGCTGCTTCTGAACTGGAAATCGCATTGAAGGATACCCAAAGGGCGAACAGCGCTAAAAGTGATTTCCTAGCAAATATGAGTCATGAGATGCGAACACCACTCAACGCTATCATCGGCTTGTCTGGACTGAGCCTTGAGAGCAATAAGCTGGACAAAGAGGCACGCTTGAACCTGAAGAAGATATACAGCTCCGGCGATATGCTACTCAACATAGTGAATGACATCCTCGATATCTCCAAGATCGAGGCAGGAAAAATGGAGTTAGTGGAAGTCGATTATGATGTTCCAAGCCTGATTAATGACACGGTAACGCAGAATATCCTGCGGATAGGTGAAAAACCGATCGAGTTGAGGCTGGATATCGGTGACACGGTGTTCACTCGCCTGTACGGCGATGACCTCCGCGTCAAGCAGATCATGAACAACCTACTCTCTAACGCGATAAAGTACACAGAGAAGGGCGTTGTAGAGCTGGGTATACATTGTGAGCGGGAAGGCGACATTGTTTGGGTCACGATAAGGATCAGTGATACAGGAAAAGGCATCCGTCAGGAGGACATGGAGAAGCTGTTCAAGGACTACTCCCAGTTGGACCTTGAATCCAATCGAAAAACAGAGGGGACAGGACTCGGGCTTCCCATCTCGAAAAGCCTTGCAGCCATGATGGACGGGACAATCGATGTAGAGAGCGAGTATGGAGTAGGTAGTGTGTTCACCGTGAGGATCGCCCAAGGGTTTGTGACTGACACCCCATTAGGCAAAGAGGTAGTGCACAGCCTGAAGAACTTCCGGTACTCCGATGATAAGTTTGGACGGAATACCAAGATCAAGCGTATCAGTCTACCCTATGCGCGCGTGCTGGTAGTAGATGATAACCTGACAAACCTTGATGTATCGAGGGGCTTGATGAAGCCATATGGAATGAGAATCGACTGTCTGACGGATGGACAGCAGGCGGTCGATGCCATCCGTGAAGAAAAAGTGCATTATAACGCCGTGTTCATGGATCACATGATGCCTGGAATGGATGGTATCGAGGCGACAAGGATCATCCGCGAGGAAATAGGGAGTGATTACGCCAAGAATGTCCCGATCATCGCT
The DNA here is from genome assembly GCA_009783245.1 of Coriobacteriia bacterium. Lineage (GTDB taxonomy): Bacteria > Actinomycetota > Coriobacteriia > Coriobacteriales > UBA8131 > WRHL01. Next base: position 4,265 of record WRHL01000068.1, on the reverse strand, counting down.
TTGACTGCAAACTCCATTGCAGGAAACGAGCAGATGTTCCTCAGTAAGGGCTTTCAAGCCTTCATACCCAAGCCCATAGATATAGATCGGCTGGACAAGGTGATCAAGCGCTTTATCCGCGATAGGGCCTGGGATCATGAAGACAGCGACATCTCAGATGAGGATGAAACCACATCACAAACGGCATTAAGCGATATTGCCATTCCTGGACTGGATATCCTCTGTGGTATGAGACGTTTTGGAGATAATGAGGAGACGTACCTTGACATCCTTCGCTCCTATTCTGACAATACACCTCCGCTTCTCAGGCAGATTGAAACGGTAACCCCAGACGATCTACCTGATTATGCCGTCATCGTTCATGGGATAAAGGGAGCGAGTCACGGTATCTGCGCTGATGCAGTGGGTGATTTTGCGGAGGAGCTGGAGAAGGCGGCAAAGGCTGGTAGCTATAGTTTTGTGGTGAATAACAATGCGGGCTTCATTGAGGTTGTCAGTGAACTGATAGCTGATATTAAGAACCAGATACTCTGCCTCACCATAGGTGATGCAAAACCGGTGAAAGGAAAACCTGACGCCAAGGTACTGAAGGCTCTTTTAGATGCATGTGGCAGTCTCAATACTGATGAGATAGATTCCCTGGTCAAGGACCTCGATGCGTATGAATATGAATCAGAATCCGACCAGATAAGCAGGATTGTAAGAAATGCAAAGCAGTTCGATTATTCAGGGATCACCAGGATAATCTCTGAACTACTCGATAAGGAGGACAACTGAAATGAACACCACGCGAAAGACGATCATCTTGGTGGACGATAACCTCGCCAACCTGACAATGGGCAAGAACATGCTTACAACCTTCTACCAGGTTATCCCCGTGGCCTCTGCAGCCGCCATGTTCGACGCATTGGATAAAGTCACTCCAGACATAATCCTGCTCGATATAGACATGCCTGAAATGGACGGTTATGAAGCTATAAAGAAACTGAAGGCTGATGGGAACTGGAAGGATATCCCGGTTATCTTCCTTACGGCTCTGGACAATGCAGAGAATGAGGTAGAAGGCTTTGATCTGGGTGCTGTAGATTATGTCACCAAACCCTTCTCTGCCCCTATGCTCCTCAAGCGTATTGAAAAGGAGTTGCTGTTCGTCGAGCAGAGACAGGACCTGCTGAGAACACAGATGGAACTGCAGAACAATCTGGAAAACCTGAGAGCCATAGTGCACGAGAAGGCCGAGATGGTGATGCACCTGCAAAACGCTGTGTTCGCCACCGTTGTCGACATGGTCGAGTTCCGTGATAAGTACACGGGAGGACATGTTGTACGTACACAGTGCTACCTGAAGACATTGCTGGATGAGATGATCAAAGAAGGAGTCTATGCCGATGAGATCTCTGATTGGGATCTGACCTTTGTCCTCTCCTCGGCAAAACTGCATGATGTTGGGAAGATAGCCATCCCCGATATCATCCTTGGTAAGAATGCGAGATTAACCCAAGAAGAGTACGAAATAATGAAAATCCACGTTCCTGCTGGTGTAGAGGCTATTGAAAGGATAATAAGCAAGACAGAAGAGCATGATTTTCTCGTTCATGCTATCCGCATGGCAGGAACCCACCATGAGAAATGGGATGGCAGTGGTTATCCCATAGGGCTGAAAGGGCACAATATACCGCTGGAGGGGCGCTTGATGGCTATCGCTGATGTGTACGACGCCTTGATCTCAAAGCGCCAATACAAAGAAGCCCTTACCCATGAAGAAGCGTGCAAGATCATCGAAGAAGGCGCAGGTTCGCAGTTCGATCCTGTCCTGGTGGATGTTTTCAAGAATGTAGAAGGCGAATTCCATAAGATCGCGGCGAGATACATAGACTGAACCATCACAGCAGAGCTGCAGCAGCAATGACCAATGCGGTCAGAGAGTGCTGGTTAGCAGCTCTGCTGAATCCAGCCGTTTATTCTTCCTTTGGCTTCCTTAATGCGATGAGACAGAAGACTATGACTCCCACGCCTGGCATCAGATAATTGACAAAACCGATGTCAATGCCAGAGAGCTCCTCGAAGAACAATCCTGAGACACTGATAACAATAGCTACGATAATGCCAATAATCATTCTTTTTGTGCTGACTACCCAACTCGAACCCTTCATACCCCTACTCCTTTGCTTTTTGGGATTATTTCAACAGTTTCTTACAAACTTTGTTTTAGTCTTCAGCCGGTATCTCCTTCCTTGTATCCCTATTCCAACAGCTGCCGCTCTTTGACAAGGTGATGGTGCTTCTTCCTGAACCGCCACCCTGCAAGGAAAAGCGCCAATCCTGCCAGGGAAACAACCGCCAGAGGAAACAGCTTTAACCACGATGGCTCCATGAATAGCGCCAGTATCACCATCAAGACCGCTGCAAGCTCAACAGCGCAACTGAGTAGGAAAAGACGGCTCGCGCGTTGATAGAGCGCAATGCGTGAGTCGGTGTCGGTATAGAGCTCAAAGACGCCGTCGCTTGCCTTGCGTCGGTAGATGACCCATGCGCCCCACCTTGCCACCACCTCAACATCTGCGCTTTTAAGGAAGTCGAGGTATGCGTGGCTCTCCGAGCTGCCTGTAAGGTGGGGGAGCAGTTCCTCGCGGTAGATGTACTCCTCGGGCTCGCCTTTTGCAAAGCGGTAGACGATGAAGAAGTAGCCGTCCAACATCCAGCCCTTCTGGGCCATTTTGTTGTACCAAGCCTCTTCCTTCTCAAAGTCGAGGAAGAATCGTAGACTGTACTTTCTCACCATAATCCGCCTTGCTTTTTGTCTTTCCTGCTGGTGCTTCTGCCTCTGTTGACGTGCTACTCTTTGCCGACGTCCTCATAGGTGCTGTCGTTTGATGTGAGCGCGCTTTGCCCAAGCATCGTCAATTCTGACAAGCGCGCTATCTCATCCTCAAGCACTGCCCTGCCCTCCGCTGTGATCCGATAAAGCTTTCGACGTTCATCGTTGCCTACCGTCTCAATCCATCCCTTATCCAGAAGAAGATTGATTGCTCCGTACAGTGTGCCCACACCAAGGTTCACCCTTCCCTGAGTGATGGCTGAGATGTGCTGCATCACGGCATAGCCGTGCTGTGTCTCGCGCAGTGAGAGCAGTATCAGGTAGGTCGCCTCAGTCAGTGCGCCCCGTATATAACTCTCCGGCATGTCATCTCTCCATCGAACACCCAGGACGGCTTGCTTATATCAGCAAACGTAGTAGTACTATATCAGCAAACGTAGTATCAGTCAATTTCAAGAAGTGGGGCGGCAGAATGTCGCCCCTGCGTTTATTGTATGGGACACTTGGGGACGGTCTGATTTTGTCCCATTCTGGGACACTTGGGGTTATATCAGGTGAAATGATGAATGGGACAAAATCAGACCGTCCCCAAGTGTCCCACACCTGTTGCCAAGAGCTGTTGCTCTGCAGATAGGGACGAATTATACGTTCCTGTGTCCTAGAGATTCTCGTCAGAGCAGTCTGGCTTTTGACTGGTTGTAGACCACTGAATCGCCCCGTGAGCCTATGGCTACGATTTGGATGATTTGGATACCTTTTTCTGATTGTCTGAACACGATGCGCAGGCCGAGTTTGCGATGCTTGAGTTTACGACAACCAATGAGTTCTCTTGTCAGCGGAACACCTGCTTCCATCCCAAGCAGCCTGATACGGTTAAGAGCCTTGTCAACGAATATCAGTTGTGATCCGTCCAACGAATCGTAGTCTGCCTTTGAGTATTCAGTCCACTCTAATTCAAATGGCTCTGAGAGGCTGTTCTTTCTGTCTACACTCTTGCCAGTGCTGCTGTTTTTGTTCTTTTTGTCCTTACTCCCAGCCATCATACTCGTCCAAAACAGGGGGTTCCTTGGCTTCCTTGCCTCTTACACTTACATCAGAATAAACCTTCACCTTATTTCTGGACAGCCGTTGAGCAACCTCAATGTCCAACAAGCGGTCTTCCAGTTCCTCAATATGCCTGTTGAGAGATTCATACTGTTCTTTCGTGAGCATGACTCCAGAGACAGCGCCCCTGTTAAAGACATACACGGCATTGTTGGAAGCTGCCGCCAGGCCAAATACGGAACCAGGAGACTTTTTGACCTCGGTGATACTGGCTGTGGGAATATCCAGTGTTTGCATACGACTCATAACAGACCTCCTAATAGTCCTTTTGAAGTCTATTAAAAAGCTCATCCAAAGTCAAGGACAGAGGCATACCACTTGCTCCGCGAGCGGGGTTAGAAGG
>WRHL01000067.1 GCA_009783245.1 Coriobacteriia bacterium | reverse complement strand
AAAGGACAGAAAGGGAGGGTTCTAAGGACAGAAAGGGACGGTTCTATTCTGTCCTTTTCAAGGACAGAATAGAACCGTCCCTTTCTGTCCTTAGAACCGTCCCTTTCTGTCCTTAGAACCGTCCCCTTCTGTCCTTAGAACCGTCCCCTTCTGTCCTCCCTGTCCCAGTTACCAGTTTGCGTTGGTTTGATAGCAGTCCTCAAGCCGGTCGATGTGGATGCGCAATGCGGCCTTCATGCCGGCCGTGTTGTAGCTGCCCGCGCACGCATACCAGTCCTTCTGGAAGTCAGCGGTGATGGTTTTGAGGGCGGCGCCCAGGGCCTGGGTTCTGGCCTTGGCGGTGGCTGTGGGTGGGGCGGAGCCGGGGCCGGATGGGGCGCTCAGCCCCGGCACCGTGAGCCCTTCCGGCCCTGGTGTGGGTGACGAGAACAGCATGGCCGCATCTTTATCGTAAGTACCACCTTCGATGTTGGCGGCTATCTGAGCGATCTGCTCCGGCGACTTTGTGAGGAGCTCCTGGAGGTCCTTCTTGTTGATGGTCACCTCGCCGGAGAGGATCATCCTTTTGGCCTCTGGTGACGCGTCGCCGATGGCGTCGATGGCCTGGGCGGTCTTGGCGTCGCGCTCGATGGTCTTGGGCGATACGCGGTATTGCTCGGAGAGGCGGGTCACGGTTCTTTGCACCTTTTGCTTGTCGTCATTTTGACGACTTTCACTTTTCACCGTGTACTGATTGTTCGTGCCTTGTATCTTTTTGTCCGCCTTGTAGTGGAGCCCGCGGTAGTGGCTGAGCTGGAGGGGCGTGAGGTTGCGGCGCGCGACCTGCGTGGAGATGATCCAGATGAGCGCGGCTTCGCGGGAGTCGAAGTCCATGCTGACAGTGGTGAAGGGGATGCTGTGGCGGGTGCAGATGCTGTAGCGGTTGTGGCCGTCGATGAGGATGTCGCCCCAGACTACGAGTGCGTCGCGGCAGCCGTTTTGGAGGAGGTTCTCCTCCAGGCGCGCGTAGGTTTCTTTGTCGAGCGCGGGGAGGAGGGCCTGGAATTCGGGGTCGATGGTGATGGGCGTGGCGGTGGGGTGGGTGGGGTGGTTGGGCTCGCTAGCCTCGCTGGGCGTGGCGGTGGGGTGGGTGGGGTGCATGAGGGTTGCTCCTTTGGTTTATGGTATATGGGCTAATTGTCATTGTTAATAGAACTAATAGGGTAAAGGTTCAGGTAACCTGAATGTCAAGCTTTTTATTACGAGAAGACCAGGTGGGTGCGTTGTCGGCAGTAGGGATTCTTGCTATACTTGCCGTGGTAGCGCCCGCCGGGTTGAAACGAATGGGACGGGTGCGCTAAAGATTGGAGAGCGGTCTAGCTAGGGCCGCTCTTTCCTCTTCTTCGCGCATTTCAACGGAATCTACCGTGAAGCTTACATTTTCCTGAACGGAATATTAATTCTAATAATTCTTCAAAATACGAACATTTGTTCGCTTCTCTGTGCTATACTGTCTCTACCGGTTAAAGAGACTCCTAATGGTTGGTTCCAGTATTCTGGCCAGTGATTTGCTCTGGTATTCTCTGCGTTTTTATTATAAACAGACTGTTGCATTTAATTGTAATGTTCTTTATATTTAACTAGTAGTGGAGGAGAGGGCGCTATGAGAAGATTCACCTACGAGGCTGTAATAGAAAAACAGGATGGAAAGTATTCTGTCTACTTCCCTCAATTGAAAGATGCATTTACTGAAGGAAGGACGCGTGCAGAAGCGCTTGATAATGCAGCTGATGTTCTGTCGCTTGTTGTTGGTGGCCTTCTTGATGAGAAGAAGCCTCTTCCAAGACCCGAACACGTTGCTGAATGCATTAATATCAGTATTGTGCTTTCAGATGAGGATATAGATTCTCTTAAGTATCTGACACTCACACAGGCAGCTGAAGATCTTAAAATATCGCCTGGACGTGTCACCCAATTAGTAACCGCAGGAAAGCTAAGGGATAGATACTTCAACGGTCTTCGTATGGTTTCCATTGAGTCGGTTAATGACTACAAGCGAAGTCCGAGGAAAGCCGGTCGTCCAAAAAGGAATCTTGTCAATGCCTAGCAGTTTACGATACGCGAAACTGGGTAGGTGGAGCTGAAAGGATTGAGTTCGATGACTACCATTGATTCCTACATCTCAACCCCTGGAGAAATACTGAAGGAAGAATTCCTGGAGCCTCTGGGTATTTCACAGTACAAGCTGGCGAAGACAATTTGCAAACCACAGTCTGCCATTTCTGAAATAGTGAATGGACAACGAGCGATATCCCCAGAAATGGCAGTTCTCTTAGGAAGAGCGCTTGGAACCTCCCCTGATTTTTGGTTGAGACTTGAGGCGACTTACCGTTTAAAAACATTTGATAACAAAGCACACCGAATCGATGATATCCCTGTCTTAGTCAGTACCAATCAGCAGCTGTAAGGACAGAAGGGGACGGTTCTATTCTGTCCTTGAAAAGGACAGAATAGAACCGTCCCCTTCTGTCCTTAGAACCGCCCGTTCAGCGGCTGTGGCGGCCTTTGTATTGAGGCTCTGGCTCGGCTTCAGGTGCGGCCTTCTGGATCTTTGCTTGGGTATTCTTGTTGATATCTTTCGCGCTACCAGCAAGATCGGCGCGTGCGTTTTGCGTTGCATACTCAGATGCGTTCTTTACAACCACATCGCCGTTCTCGCGTAGGAAGAACAACACTTTATCGCCTGACTTCAAGCCGAGCAGACGACGAAAATCGGCAGGTATCGTCACCTGGCCGTTTGTTGTGACTTTTGAAGTATCCATCACATATTCCATCGTTATCCTCCTGTTTTCTCCTGTTTCGCCTGGTCAGCAGCCATATAATAATAATCATAATATTAATAGTGTTGCTAATCATAGCATAATTACCGCAAGCTTGCCTAGTAGCAATTCTCTCCCCTGCCAACCGGCCTCTCACAAACCCTCCACTGGCAGCAGAGAGTCCGGATTTCCATAAATCACCCTTTTTGTACGAGCTGGTATTTGTTCTTGACCATAATTGTTTTTATGCTTGCGCTATAATGTGACACTGATGGCGCCGCTAAAGAGCAGCTGTCAAAGAATGACTGCCCATTCGGAAAGGTGAAACATGAGCGACAACGAAGAAGTCAGCCAGGAAATCACTGACGACCAAGAGCCAGTTGAAGCTGCAGAGGCTGCTGACGCTGCTGCTGCTGAGGACTCCCCAACAGAGTCGGAAACTGAGGATAAGCCCAAGAAGAAGAAACGGGGAGTGGGCTTCAAGATCCTTATCGTGGTTATCATTGTCATTGTGGTCCTTGGCGCGGGCGGTGGCGGCGCGTATCTTGCCTTCCATCCCAATCCCAAGTTCTGCAATTTCATCTGCCATACCCCAATGGACGGCTATGTAGCAAGCTATCTGGAGGGCACCTCCATTAACGCCATTCAGGCTGATGTTGATGGCCCGCTGGGTGTGACCGTCCACCGTGACGGCAATCCGCAGACCGTTTGCATCGACTGCCACCAGGATGGGCTCAGCGCGCAACTGACAGAAGGCATGTCGTGGATCAGTGGGAATTATCAGTTCCCCCTTGCGGGATTCAAGCTCACATACAAGCAGCCAAAGGAAGGCTCCCACGATAGGAACGGCATCGATTTCTGCTTGAGGCCGGAATGCCATGAGGGCATCGCTACCATTGAGGATCTCAAGGCATCAAGCGCTGACGAGCACCGCAATCCTCATGACAACCACAATGGGAATCTGGACTGCAGCACTTGCCATAAGATGCATGAGTACTCGGTCATGTGGTGCACATCATGCCACCTTGATGTGACCATTCCCGACGGTTGGTTCACCACCAAAGAGTTGGACGCCCTGAACAAAGCCGCTGGGTGATTTTATTCAGCGATAGGAAACCTGAGCGCCCCTGGCCTTTGTGCCGGGGGCGTTTTCTATGTGACAAGAATCACGTAGAGATTGCGGGGGCCGTGGACTCCCTCCACACGGGAGAGCTCTATGTCGCTGGTAGCCGAGGGGCCTGATATCCACGTCAGTGGTTGGCCTTCCTGCAGCAAGGGTGCAAGGTGCACCATGGCCTCTGACACGCCGGCAGCGATCTGGTCGCTGCGGATAACGCAGATGTGGGTGTCCGGCAGAAGCGAGATGATGCGCCGGCCTTGATCGGCACGGTGATCCAGAACAATGGTGCCCGTCTCTGCCATCCCCAGGCAAGCGGCGGTGATGACCGCCGAGGTCTGGTCGAGCTCCTCTTTGGAGAGTGGCGGATTATCGACACGCACCTGGATGCCAGCTGTCTGGGCTGCCGCGAACCAGGCCGGGTCCAGCCCGGGTGGGACCACGCAGGTTTCAGCCTGCGCCTGTTTGAGGAAGCGCGCGACCAATACGGCTATCTGGCTGCTGTCATCGGCGCATTCCACCGTGGCCTTGTAGTCGACAAGCAGATCGATGAAAAGCTCAACTGTAAGGACAGAAGGGGACGGTTCTAAGGACAGAATGGGGACGGTTCTATTCTGTCCTTGAAAAGGACAGAATAGAACCGTCCCCATTCTGTCCTTAGAACCGTCCCCTTCTGTCCTTAGAACCGTCCCCATTCTGTCCTGTGTTCGCAGGGCGGCTTTGATGTTGGTGAAGATCTCCTCGCGACCCATTATGCCTGCCCTCCCCTCTCATGTTTCCACCAGTGGCGGAAGTTGCGCCGGGGTGGCATGCGCAGGTCGCGCGCGGCGGTCCAGCGCTTGCCCAAGCCGGGCAGCGAACGCAGATACTCTTTGCGGATAAGCGCGCGGGCTAACCCGGCCGCCGCGCCGGCAAGGCCCAGGCGGCTGCCCTTGGCCATGACCCAACCGCCCAGCCGCATGAGGGATTGTTCCAAGCCGCGGTGGCCTCGCTTCTTCTCGTCAACAACGCGCTGGCGCAGATGCACCAGTATGTCGGGGATGGGGATCTTCACCGGGCAGACTTCGGCGCAGGCGCCGCAGAGGGTGGATGCGTAGGGCAGCGATTTGTCGATGGCGCTGTCCAGGCCACGGAGTTGCGGGGTGAGGACCGAGCCGATGGGGCCCGGGTAGACCGAGCCGTAGGGGTGGCCGCCGACCTTTTCATAGACGGGGCATTGGTGCATGCAGGCGGCGCAGCGGATGCAGCGCAGGGCCTCGCGGCCCACAGGGTCAGCAAGCACGCGGCTGCGGCCGTTGTCCACCAGCACCACGTGGACCTCCTGCGGGCCGTCGCCGGGGGTGACGCCGGTCCACATCGAGGTGTAGGGGTTCATGCGCTCGCCGGTTGAGGAGCGCGGGAGCAGCTGGAGCATGACCTCCAGGTCTTGGGCGGTGGGGACCAGTTTCTCGATGCCGGTGATGGAGATGAGGGTTTCGGGCAGGGTGAGGCACATGCGGCCGTTGCCTTCGCTTTCCACAATGACCAGCGTGCCGCTCTCTGCCACGCAGAAGTTGACGCCGGAGAGCGCGATTTTTGCGCGGAGGAATTTCTCTCTGAGGTGGAGGCGGGCGGCCGCGGCGAGGTTCTTGGGGTCATTGTCGAGGTCTTCCGGCGCGGGCTTGCCGTAGAGCTTCATCTCGCGGAGGAAGATCTCGCGTACCTCGTCGCGGTTGCGGTGGATGGCGGGGACCAGGATGTTGGAGGGGCGGTCATGACCCAGCTGGACTATGAGTTCGGCGAGGTCGGTTTCCCAGGCGGCGATGCCTTCTGCCTCCAGGGCCTCGTTGAGTTCGATCTCCTGGGTGACCATGGATTTGACCTTGACCACCTCTTGGGGGGTGGGTTGATGCGTCATATTCTCACCCTTGGCCTTGATGAGGTCGATGACTATGCGTTGGGCCTCCTGCGCATCAGAAGCCCAGTGGACCTGGGCGCCGTTCTTGATGAGGTTGGCCTCCAGCTGCTCCAGGTAATAATCGAGGTTTTCGAGGGTGCGGTTCTTGATGGCCTCGCCGGCAGCGCGCAGCTCTTCCCAGTTTGGAAGCTCTGCGGTGACACGGGCGCGCTTGGCGCGGATGGTGTGGGTTGCATGACGCATGTTGTCGCGCAGCTGCTGGTTCTTTAGCGCCTCCGCTGCGCCCTGGGGGAAGGGCGGCGCATCGATCAGGCGCCCCGGCGGAGGCGCCGGCGTACGCCGCATGGTGGGTGGAGCCACAGGTGGCGGGGTTGTTGATGCGGTTGCGGAATGTGGCGGTGACGAGGTGCTCACAGCCCCCACCTCCCGCCGTCCCCCTCGGTACAGGCCAGGATCTCAGCCAGGTGGATAGTCCTTATCGTGCAACCACCACCCTGCGCCCCGCCCTCGCGGTGCAGCCTGCCACCTATGTTCATCAGGCAGGCATTGTCCACATTCACCAGGTATTCGGCGCCGGTGCGCATGACCTCGCTGGCCTTGTCGGCAACCAGCGCGGCGGACAGCGCGTCGTTCTTCACGCTGAAGGTCCCGCCAAAGCCGCAGCACTGGTCCGCGCCCTCCAGGGGCACAAGCGTCAACCCCCGCACCTGCGCCAGCAGGCGGGCTGGGCGGTCGCCCACCTTGGCCATGCGCACGGCGTGACAGGTGGGGTGGAAGGTGACCGTGTGCGGGAAGTACGCGCCCACGTCCTCCAAGCCCAAAACGTCGATGAGGAATTCCGTCAGCTCATACGTCCTTGCCACCACAGAGGCAACCGCCTCCATCAAGCGCGCATCGCCGGTCTCGGCGGCAAGCAGGGGGTGCTGGTCGCGCACCGAGGCCACGCAGGAGCCGGACGGCCCCACCACAAAATCATAGGGGGAAAAGGCCTCAGCGTAGGCGCGCACCGCGCCCAGGGCCTCAGCGTGATAACCGGTGTTGGTGAAGATCTGTCCGCAGCAGGTCTGCTCAACGGGAAAGGCGACCTCGCAACCCAGGCGCTCAAGCAGCGCAACCGTCGCCACGCAGGTCTCAGGATACATCACGTCATTGATGCAAGTCGCAAACAATGCCACGGTCTTACCCATGCAAACTCCCCGCTGACTCCCCGCTGGCTCCCCGCGGACTCCCCGCTGACCCGCAAAGCAACAAATTCGCAACGCATGCCTGAAGTATACCGCATCAGCCCTCCGCGCCTTGTAACTCCCGGTATTCTGGATACTTGTATTTTCCGCCCGCGCCTCACGCCTTCTCTCAGTGTCACAGTCATAACGAGAAGGACGCCCCTGTTGCCCGCCCTACCCGTCAGAAAGCTGCGCGCCATCAACATCAGCCAACGCATAGATGCCCTGCCCATGACACCGCTGATGCGCAAGGTCCTGCTCATCACCGGCATCGGTTGGCTGTTCGACGCCATGGATCAGGGCATGGTCGCCGGCGTCATCGCCTCAATCGGCGCCGACTGGGCGCTCAGTACCGCTCAGCTCGGCCTTTTGGGCAGCGCTGGCACCCTTGGCATGATCCTGGGCGCGGCGCTCTCAGGCATCGCCTCGGACCGCTGGGGCCGTCGCACCATCATCGTCTTCACGCTGCTGCTCTTCAGCGTGGGCAGCCTACTCTCTGGCATCGCCGTCTCCTATTCCATGCTGCTGGTCACGCGTTTCATCACCGGCTTTGGCCTTGGCGGAGAGCTGCCCGCCGCCTCGACACTGGTCAGCGAGTTCTCCCCGGTCGCAAAGCGCGGCCGCAACGTGGTCATCCTTGAGAGCTTCTGGGCCTGGGGTTGGATCGCCGCTGCGCTGGTCGCCTACCTCGCCATCCCCGTCTGGGGCTGGCGCGCCGCCTTCTTCATTGGCGCGGTGCCCGCCCTCTTTGCCGCAGTCCTGCGTTTTGCCGTCCCGGAATCGCCCCGCTACCTCGCCGAGCACGGCCACCTGGACCAGGCTGAGTCCCTGGTCTCCCTCATGGAGCAGCAAGCAGGCATCATGACAAAAGGGACGGTCCCTTTTGTCACATGTCACCCCGGGCTTGATGATTGTCACCCCGGGCTTGACCCGGGGCCTACCCCAGCGGTTGTAGAACTAAAGGAGTTGTCGTCGCAGACTGTTGTGGGCACTATGAAGGAGACCGCCGCTACAGCCCCCACCCACCCACAAGCTGCATCAAAAGCCCCCGGCTTCATCCGCCTTTGGTCGCACGACCACCTCCGTGCCACCCTGGTCCTCTGGGTCATCTGGTTCGGCATCAATTTCGGCTACTACGGCTTTGTCCTCTGGACGCCCAGCTTCCTGGTTGCCCACGGCTTCGACCTGGTCCGCAGCTTTGAGTTCACCCTCATCATGTGCCTGGCGCAACTCCCCGGCTACCTCTGCGCCGCGCTCCTCATCGACCGGCTCGGTCGCAAGCCCGTCCTGGTGCTCTTCATGCTCGGCACCGCACTCGCAGCCTGGCTCTTCGGCCATGCCGCAAGCACTGCTGAGGTGCTCGGCTTTGGCTGCCTGCTGTACTTCTTCGCCCTGGGCGCCTGGGGCTGCGTCTACACCTACACCCCCGAGCTCTATCCCACGCACATCCGCGGCGTGGGCGTGGGCTGGGCCGCCGCCTTTGGCCGCGTTGGCGCTTTCATCGCACCCTTCACCGTCCCCGTCCTCTACAACCTCTTTGGCGCTGAAACCGGCTTCACCTTTGTCTTTATCGTGCTCACCGTGGTGTTTATCCTGGTCGCCGTAGTGGTCGCCCTTCTCGGCATCGAAACCAAGGCAAAACCTCTCTCATAACGATAAGAACGCGCCCTACCACCCCCAACCCATCGGAGACCACCAGGATGAGCAAGCCCAAGAAGATCCGCAACAACAGGAAGGTAGGCAAGCGCACGGGCGAGTTGGTGCAACCGATGCTTGCACTCCTCAAGATGACGTACGCAGAAAGAAGGCGGGCGAAGGCCGCCCAGTATGCTGATCCCAATGAGCACACCTACGGCTACACCGTCAACGACGCGGTGGCCGACAAGGCGGACCGCATCATGTTCATTGTGGGGCGCTGCCTTGTCTGGTGGTTCAAGATCGCCTGCGCGGTGGCGATCGCGGTGTGCCTTCTGGCGCTCCTTCTCTTGCTTCTGCCTTTTGTCGACGTCGCGACCAGCGATCATGTACTCGAGATTGGGACGGGCATCCTGATTGCCTGCGTCGCGGTACCTTTCTGCGCGCTTTGGTTCATCTGTATCCCTGTTGGGGCGATCATCGGTATGCAGATGGTCTCGCGCTGGGGTTTCCTCGCCAGCGTGCCTTTCTCCGTCTGGGTGGTTGGGTTGTCCTGGCCAATGGTCGCAGACGCGCTTTTCAACATAGCTGGCTGGAAACTTTGGACGTTTCCGCAGGTAAACATGGTGGTGTATTTGATCGGCCTGGCTATCTGCGTCTTCTTGATGGTCTTGATCGGGTATCTGAGCGGCGCATCGTTCAGGATCGGCGCCGAATCCACGGAAGCACGGCTGGAGGCCGCCAAACTGAATCAGCTCATGCGCGAGGTGGAGCAGGATCAGGCCGCAGATGGTTGGGAACCCACCTGGACCAACACCAATGAACTATCAGAGGGTTCCACTGAGGAAGTAGACTAGCCTGGCCAAACAGTTGGCTACAAGCAACTATGACAAAACGCTCCGTCCCCTTTGTCACACGTCCCTTTGTCAGACAACTATCTTATAACGAGAAGATTGGGTGAAATCCTCAAAGCCGTCTTCTGTGATGAGCCCGAAGTCCTCAATACGCACACCGCCAACGCCTTCCAGGTAGACGCCGGGTTCAACGGTGACCACCTGCCCCACCTCCAGCTTTGTGGTGATCTTGGGCGCAAGCAGTGGCAGCTCGTGGATCGCGATGCCCACGCCGTGTCCCAGTGAGTGGATCAGCTTGCCAGCAAAGCCGTGTTTGGCTATCACGTCCTCAGCGACCTTTTGGGCTTCCTGCCCCTCTACGCCCGGTTTCAGCATCTCCATCACTGCCTCTTGTGCAGAGAGCGTCGCGCTGTGCATGGCCCTGAACTGCTCGGTCGCCTCACCCAGCATGAGGGTACGCGTCATGTCACTGCAGTAATCATCCAGCCGGGCGCCAAAGTCCATGAGCACTATCTCACCACGTTGCAGGACGCGCTGCCCCGGCACATGGTGCGGATTCGCACTGAAGGGCCCGCTGGCTACAATCGATGGGAAGGCTGCGCCCGTGGCTCCCGCACGCCGCATGAAGAACTCCAGCTCTGTGGCGACCTCTTTCTCGGTCAGTCCCGGCTTGAGGAACCCCTGTATATGAGTGAAGGCGGCATCGGTGATGGCTTGGGCGGCCTTGAGCAACGCGACCTCATCGGCAGTCTTTATGGCTCTGAGCCCAACAAGCAGGTCCTCCATCTCTGTCAGCTGACAATTGAACAGCTCCTGCTCATGCAGGGCTTTTTCCAGGGCCCGGTACCAGTCCAGGCGCAGGTCGTTATCTATGCCGATCACCAGGGGTTTTGCCTTCTTGCTGCCGTTGCCTGCTGCCTTGAGCAGCTCGACAAGCGTCTCAGCCAGGTAGGGCCATCGCGGCCGACGCTCATCCAAAATGCGCCAGTCGCCCCGCACATCCAGCTCCCGCAAGGCCGCGGAATAACGCATGTCGGTGAACAGGCAACCACCCGCATGTGCCCCGTTACCGGAGTCTCCACAGGCGCCAACGCCATCGCGCAGGATGAGCGCGACATGCGCCTGCTCCTCGTCGAACACACCGGCAAAACCTGTCAGCCACCGGATGTCCGCCGTATGTGTGGCAATGTAGACGTCAACGCTTTGGGCCTCCAACGCCTCCAGCAACCTTTCCCTGCGCTGCTCACTCATGTTGCCTCCTCCTGTATTGTCACCTCGGGCTTGCGGTTGTCACCCCGGGCTTGATGCTTGTCACCTCGTGTGTCAGGGGGTCGTATCTGTTGACACACTCTCAAGAGAGTGTGTCAACAGATA
>WRHL01000066.1 GCA_009783245.1 Coriobacteriia bacterium | reverse complement strand
ATGCGAATCTCAGCTCAGAGGACTTTGTGGTTGAGTAAACAGCATATGAAACAGCTCAATAAGAAAAGGGACAGGTGATTTGTGACAAAAGGGACCGTCCCCTTTGTCACACCCTTTGTCACACAACGGCTTTGACCTGCAAAAACTTGACTTACATCAAGAAAAGCTCTTGGTACCTTCGAGTGGGTTGAATGTTTTTTTCAGGGCCAATATTCAACAAGCTACCAGGTTTCTGCAAGCAGCCCTATCACAGAAAAGGCGAATGCGCTGGATAGAGCGCGTGTGGATGACACTGTTCGCCTTTCTATCAAGAAATCCTAAAAAACTGAAAACTGGGTATTGACCCTGTTGTTGCTGCACGCTTCATACTTTGCATCTACCAAAGGTGCATCCCTCAGTCACAGGAAGTCTTGGGATTGGACAACCGGCAATTGGCTGAGTGGACTAGTAAAAGATGAGGAAAAGAAACATGCAGAACGTGAGTGGGATACATAATGCCCATGCTTCAGAGGTTATTGAGGAGAATGCCTCAAGCGCTGAGGCTGGGCGCAAGAACCTAGGGCAAACCCCTTCTCTGCGAAGGGACCTGTTGTTCCTGCTTATCAAGATCGCATCGATCATAGGCGCTTTCCTACTGTTGTTCACGTTTGTGTTTGGAATCACCAGATACCAGGAAGCCTCCATGTTTCCAGCGATAAAGGACGGGGATCTGGTGATCTTTTATCGTCATTCTCCAGAGCATTATATTTCCCAGGACGTTGTGGCCGTCAAGCTAGAGGGCCAGACGCAGTTCAGGCGAGTTGTTGCCACAGCGGGCGACACTGTGGATATCACAGAAAACGGACTCGTGATAAATGGGGCCCCTCAGCAGGAATCAGGGATCATCCGGAAGACCGAGCGCTATGTAGAAGGCGTCAGTTTTCCCTTGGTTGTGCCGCAGGGGCAGGTCTTTGTGCTGGGCGACAACAGGTCAGACTCTCTTGACAGTCGCATCTACGGCTGCGTTGAGACAGAAGACATCCTGGGAAAAGTAATGATGATAATCCGAAAACGAGGAATATAACAGGAAGGGGGATGCTGAAAGCGTAGAGAGGTACTGGGCGAGATGACCAGCTTATACAAAAGGAGAAGCAGGCGCATTTTGCCAGGAATGATAAGAGGAATTCGAGAAGCACTAAAGAAACGAATCGAGAAAACCGATCAAGTAACTGAAAGGAACAAGAACATGACCACGATAAAGAAAAAGCCATTTTCAAAGCTGCTGGCCAGCGTAGTGCTGACTATGCTCCTGAGCTTTGGCTTCATGCTGCCCGCATTTGCGGCAGACTCCAATGGCGCCATTGTAGGCGACGAGACCAACCCGGCAGAGGCGGCGATCACCAAGGTATTGGAGCTCCCCGTAGGCACAAGCACCCCAAATGCCTCCTTTGAGTTCCTGGTAACCCCCGTAGCAGTGGATGGCAGCACCGATAAGGCAGACCTCGACAAGATGCCGGTGATCGGCACTGACGGCAAGGTGACCATCGACTTGTCCGCTGGAACACAAGAGGCAGTGAACGGCGGAGTCAAGCAGGTCTCCAAAGAGTCGGCTGACCTTTTTGAGAATGTGAAGTGGACCCATACCGGTGTCTACACGTATAGGATCACCGAGGTCAAGGATACCTATACCCTCTCAACAAGCAATCCCATCGAGCAGATGACCTATTCAGACGCAGAGTATGATGTCACGGTATTTGTCAGCCGCGCTGCTGACGGCACCCTCTACGTGAAATACATCGGCACCGTTGTTGTCACCCCTGGCGCCCCTGGCCAAGAGGAAGGCGAGAAAGTCGATCCCACACCTGGTGGTGACCCTGATCTTGAGGGCGACTACTCCAAGATGATCTTCACCAACAACTACCTGCTGATCAATACCCCTGAGAAGCCGGATCCGATAACTGACGGCGTGCTGGTGATCAGCAAGGCTGTTGCTGGTGGCGAACTGGCAGATCCCGGTCAGTACTTCGACTTTGACGTCACCGTCTTCAATCCTGAGACCGTTGTCGACCCAACAAAGACCTATAAAGCCTATGTGGTGGACGCAAAAGGTATTGTCAGCGCCATTCCTGCTGGACAGGCTCCCGCTGATACCATCAAGAATGACGGCGCCAATGACTACATCGAGTTCACAACCGCAGAGCTTGCAAAGATCCAGCTCAAAGACGGGCAAAGCCTCTCCTTTATCGATCTGCCTGTTGGCTCAAGCTTCACCGTCATGGAAATCGATCCCAAGAACTATACCGCCAGCTATACCCTCACCATTGACGGTAAGAGCGTTGAGACTGTGACCGCCCCTGCTGCTGGCGCATCCCTGGGCCTCTCCAAGCCTGTCTATACCGGCGAGAAGGAGAACAGCACAGCTTTCACCAACACCTATCGTGATGTTACCCCCATGGGCATCGCAGTGGACAACCTGCCCTACCTTGTGTTGATAGGCATTGCGCTGCTTGGTCTTGCTGGCTTCATCGCAGCCAAGGCTCGCAAAAAAAGTAAAAACGACGCATAAGCGAGCAGGCCAGTAAGAAGTAGATGGGACCCACAGGGCAGTAAGGCAAAGACCATGGCAAGAAGGACGATACAGATCATCAACTCGATTGTGAACTACGTTGTGTTGGTCATCATCGTTGCGCTGCTTGGCATTGCCTCATATGCCCTGTGGGACTCAGAACAGCTCTATGCAGCAGCACAGGAAACAAATTACACGGCGTACAAACCCTCAGTAGAAGATGAAGGCATGTCATTCAAGGAGCTGCAGGCAGTAAACCAAGAGGTGTTCTCCTGGCTGACGGTGTATGGGACGCAGATAGACTATCCCGTGACCCAGGCCAAGAACAACATGAAGTACGTCAACACCAATGCAGAGGGTAACTACTCCCTATCAGGAGCGATCTTCCTGGATTGTGAGAATAGCGCGGATTTCAGTGACTTCAACAACATCCTCTATGGTCATCACATGGAGAAGAAGGCGATGTTCGGTGAGATCGCAAGCTTTTTGGATAAAGAAGTGTTCGACTCACACCGGTATGGGAACCTGTACTTTGAGGGAGCCGACCATGGGATCGAGTTCTTTGCCTTCCTCCATGTCGACGCGTACGACAGCAGGATCTTCTGGCCAAATGTGAGTGAGCCTGATCGACAGGCTTATTTGGATAATCTGCTGAAGAATGCGATACATGTGCGGAATATAGGGGTGTGCGCTGCAGACCACATAGTGCTGCTCATCACCTGCTCGCCAAGCACAACCAACGGACGGGACGTCCTGGTAGGCAGGATCGGAAATGAAGTATTCGAGGATCTCTTCTCAAGCGCCACCTCCAGCGGTGGCAACAGCCCTATCAGCGTAGACAGGCTGACCGGGTTCTTTGAACAGGCCCCGCAGTTGGCAACGTTTTCAGCGATGACGCTCGAGCTCCTGCTTATGCTGCTTATGCTCCTGCTTGTGATGAAGAGAAGAGAACTGAGAAGGCAGGGAAAGCGGACAGGGCAGGGCCAGGCTGACAAGAAGATAACTCACGAGAAACAAGTAGCAGTGGTAGGCGGGAAGCCATGAATGGACTGACAATGAACAGAGTAACAACAAGAGAACTGACAAATGTGAGCGGCAAGAGGATGCTGCGCTGGATCATGGGGCTGATCATGCTGTTGGTCATCGCTGCGCCTGTTTTTGCCTATGCGGTTGAGGATCAAGCAAAGCTCACGGTCCAGCAGGCCTTTTCCAACCCCTCGGCTTCTTTGGTGGACGATACCTTCACCTATAGGCTTCAGCCGGTAGGGGTGGGGAGCCCGCTGCCCTCAGGGGGCATAGGAGGAGGGCTGGATGGATATACGTTCACCATTGCGGGAAACAGCAGCTTTGTTATTGAGCCTATAGGTTTCACCCAGCCTGGCATCTTCCATTACAAGCTTTTCCAGGTGATTCCACTGGATAAGAACGGGTACCTCTACGATGAGCGCGTGTACACGATAGAAGCGCACGTGAGCTCGTCAATAAACGTCTCTTTCATTGTGCTCAACGCTGAGGGGGAGAAGACGGATTCCCTTAGCTTCCACAATGAGTACCGCGAGACTCCAGGAGCACCCGAGGATCTTCCTGAGGACATAACCGGGTCGAATACATCAGGCGCTACAAGCACCTCACCGGGCGGGCCGAAAGCTGGGCCCAAAACGGGGGACAACACAAACCTCCCCCTTCTTTTCGCCCTGTTCACCTGTGGCGGGATACTGGCTGCCAGTGCAGTGGTGTATCTGATAGGCAGTAGGAGAAAAAGGGGCGACGGGAAGAACAGCAAGGTTGAAAGGGGTTTGGAATATGAAGAAGCGTAGGATAACCGCCGTACTGGTGTTGTTGGTTGGCGTATGTATGGCCACCTTCTCCTGCTCGCAGCTGCTTGAGGCAAAGCAGATATTCGATGAGGGGAACACAACATACCGGGCGCTGCGAGATCAGGTTACCAATGGCTCTGAAGCTGCATCAGAGGCATCCCGCGAGACACGGCCGTCTGGGCAAGGCGCACCAGAGCTTGAACAGATAATCGATTTCAAGGCGCTCAAGGCGGTCAACAAAGACGCGGTTGCCTGGCTGTATAGCCCGGGCACGATAATCGACTACCCCGTTGTGCGCGCTGATGATTACAACTATTACCTCTATCACCTGATAGACCACACCTACAACGTGAACGGCACCCTGTTCATCGACTACAACAACGCACCCGATTTCAGTGAGCGGCTGACGGTGATCTATGGCCACCATATGGCCTCAGGGATGATGTTCACTGAGCTTGTGAGGTATCAGGACCAGGAGTACTACCAGGAGCATCCCTGCATGTATCTATACACAGAGGAAGGCGCTTTTAAGGTAGACCTCATGTACGGCTTTGTGATAGGCGCGGGGCAATGGAGGAGCCAGGGGTTCATGTATCAGGAGAACCTCGAAGAGCTGTTGGCCTGTGCAGCGCAGAATACGGGCTTTGTGAGCGATGTCCGGTATGAGGAAGGTGACAGGGTGGTAGCCATGTCGACCTGCTCGTATGAGTTTGATGATGCGCGCTATGTGGTTATCGGGGTAGTAAAACAGCCACAGTGCGCAACCAATTGAGGGGCAAGAGAAGATGAAGAAGAGATCCAAGATGCGTAATCCAATGATGAAGGTGATGCTGTGTTTTCTGCTGCTGTTGCTTCTTGTAGCAGGAACGGTACCGGTAATCTCTTGGGGAATGGAAGAAGAGGCGGGTCCTAACTACACGGCCACCATCGACCTTTCTGCCAAAAGCGACAACGTCACCGGGGCAGGGTACACCGTAACCGGCGGCCCGCCACGTGCCTATGACCCAAAGCAACTGGAAACCGCCCCTTCAGGGGTGGTCAGGTTCAATGCAGGCGCCAATGGCAATGTCTATCAGATCATACAGAGCGGTGTTCCCAACAACCCCGACCCAAGGGGCAAGAAGTACGGAAGCTCGATGGTCCGCAGCATAGTTGTCCCAAGCGGCGTGAACGTCACCCTGGTTATCAGTGATATACACCTTATCGACAGCATCGTTTTGGAGGGTACGGCCCAGGTGACCCTGCTTCTTGACGAGAAGAACTATATCAGGGGGTCGATCACTGTACCGGTGGACAGCAGGATCACCATCGACAGCCTGAACGGAAGCGATACCAGCGATCTTCTGATCATGCCAACAGACAACTCAGGCGGCAACAACGCCGCGAAGATCGGCGGTCCCGGCGTTTCAGGCGTCGGTGTCAGCAACACTGCCGGTACCATCACCATCAACGGTGGCGGCATAGACATCACCGCAAAATCGACGGGCGCAGGCATAGGCGGGGGCGGCAACGCCTCTGGCAGCCCAGCAGGTACTGGTGGCAACATCACCATCAATGGCGGCATCATCTCTGTTACCCAACAGGGCAGCGGAGGTGTCTCGGGTGCAGGCATAGGCGGCGGCGGTGGCTCCGGAAGCACCTCTGGGAGCACGGGCGCGAGCGCGGGCAACCTCCAGATCAACGGTGGGACAGTGACCGTGCGCCAGAGCACGCGTGCTGCGGGGATCGGCGGCGGCAGCTTTGGCCCGGCTGGGAATATCACCATCACAGGCGGGGTTATTGATGTTGAGGTGCTCAGTCCAGGAGAAGGCGCTGCCATTGGCAACGCTTCTGGCACCAATCCGGGCTACGGCAGTATCAACATCAGCGGTGGCGCTGTGCGGGCGGTTTCCTCTACTATCGGCATTGGCAGGATGCATGGCAGCACCGAGGCAACCGGCAATCATCTGAACATCACTATCAGCGGTGGGAGTGTGTATGCAAAGGGCTACACGGGCGCTGGCATTGGTTATTTTGCCCACCCCATGGGGAGCACTATCAAGATCACAGGCGGGTCGATAATCGCAGAGAGCGAGAGATCAGCAGGCATAGGAGGGCATGGGGACACCCCGAACTTCCATCTTGATGCCGCGGCAGACGTCAAGGCCTTTTCTGGTGGGTCAATGCCGGCTTTCAACGTCGCGGATAACACGGGGAATGGCTATTTTGTCAATGCGAGCCTGAACCGGGCGATCTCAGCGACCATGGCAACCACGCTGAATGTGCACAACTCAGGGGCCCTGCTCAAATCGCTGAACCTGCCTGCCAACTTCAGGCACTTTGCCTATAGCGCAGACATTAGCACGTCGCGC
Source organism: Coriobacteriia bacterium (assembly GCA_009783245.1). Lineage (GTDB taxonomy): Bacteria > Actinomycetota > Coriobacteriia > Coriobacteriales > UBA8131 > WRHL01. The sequence goes on along the minus strand of WRHL01000066.1, from coordinate 4,284 downwards.
ACGGACAACGTCTTCGCACTGAACGGCAGCACGGTCTTGGGGGCTATAGTCCGCGTGGCCGATGACAGCAGGGATATCTACTCGGTCAAAACCCGCAACGGCTACCAGGCGCACGGTGGCACCAACGGCTCGTTGCCCGTCAAGTTCCTGGGCAAGGAGAGCCTGTCTTTTATCGTCACAGGAAAACACGTGGACGTAGACGGCAACCCCATTCCCGGCATGACGGACACGGTGACCAAGGTTAACCTTGGTGATTACTTCAGCAAGCCGCTGCCTGGTATCGACGGCTATATGGGGCTGGGGCACATATGGAACACGCTGTCCAGTGACAGCTATACCGAGGGTGACCCCAACCTTCAGATCTTTGGGAATATGACGCTTTACTATGTGTATGAGCTTATCCCCAGCATGGTGGATGTGTCCGTGAGCAAGACCATTGCGGGTGAGTTTGCCAATACGTCGAGGTACTTCACGTTCACCGTTTGTTTCAACGATAAGAACGGCGCCCCTTTGGCTGCGGGAACGGTCTTTACGTATGAGGGTAGCACGCTTGCGGGCTCTGGGGGCAGCTCGCTTGCGGGCTCTGGCGCCCTTGCCCCTGCGGGTGGCACCTTGGTCTTGGACGAGCAGGGAGAGGCGACCTTTGCGCTGACTGATGGGCAGATGATAACCATAAAGGACGTGGCCGGGGATGGTCAGATCCGGATCATCGAGGCTTTGGATGGGGCTGCTGCTTATCGCCCCAGCTTTACCGACAGCAAGGATTCTTTGAGGGTCGATAGCAACGACACCGGTGTGAGGATCCTGGAAAGGGATGAGGACCGCAGCTTTGATTTTGTGAATACCTGCGTGACTCCGCCGCCGGTGGGTGTTGCTGACAGCGCTTCGGGTCCGCTGTTGTTGTTGGTTGCCGTTGCGCTTGCAAAGGTGTTTGCCCTGGTGGGACTTGCTCCGCGAATATACAGGCGCCTGTTTGGGCAGGGCGGGGGATCAGGTGGCAGGTGGGGCAGAGGTTCAGGTGGCTGGCTGGGTAGGCGAAACGTGGGATTCCGAGGATTCCAAGGATTCCGCAGCTGGTGGGGCAGGGGTTCAGGTGGCAGGTGGGGCAGAGGGTTTGGCAGCCGCCCGCTCAGGCGAGCCATGGAATTCCGCAGCCGGGTATAGTAGGATAGGCCCGTATTTGCTTATCCTCATGGCATGAAAGGAGAAAGGCAGATATGAAAGATTCGTTGACTATCAAGGAGTTCTCCAAGCTCTCAGGTATAGAGACCACAACGCTGAGGTACTGGGATGATATAGGCATATTCTCTCCCGCAAAACGCGACCCGGGGAATAACTATCGACGCTATGCCCCTGAGCAGCTTATCGCTGCTAATTTCATCACCGTCATGAGCAGTTTGAATGTCCCGCTGAAGACCATTGCCAGGGTAGAAGACGAGCGGGACCCGGAAATGATAATGGAGATGATCGAGCAGCAGGAAAAGGCCCTGGACAGGGAGATGAACAGGCTGCGCGAGTGCTATTCGATCATACACACCAGGCGCGAGCTGATCAATTATGGGTTGAAAGTGGACGAGTCCAAGATAACGGTCATGCATATGGAGGAGAAGGAGATCATCTTGGGCCCGCCCAGCGAATTTGAAGAGGGGAAGTCTTTCTACGAGCCCTTCCTTCAGTTCTGCCGGGAGGCGAAGAGCCTCCGTGTCAATCCCAGCCTTCCCATTGGTGGCTATCATGGGAGTATGGAGGACTTCCTCCGCGCACCGGACCAACCCTCCCGCTTCTTCTCGTTAGACCCAACGGGAAACGTGAAATGCCCGGCAGGGGAATACCTGGTTGGCTATACGCGGGGATACTACGCGGTATTTGGCGACCTGCCTGAGAGGATGGCGGCCTACGCGCGGGAGAACTCCCTGACTTTCCACGGCCCGGTGTATTCCACCTACCTTCTTGACGAGATCTGCTATAAAGACTCCGATCAATACCTGGCACAGATCTCTGTCGCGGTTAAAAGGGAGAAAACGGGATAAAAGCCGCACAGGGCTAAACGTGCGACAATCTGCTGTGTGCGGGTTCTCATGGGCGCGCGAGTGGGATCTGCGCTGGGCGTGCGGATACCGCGCGTGCCTGTTGGCTTGTGCTGGGTGTGGGCTTGGGTTTATCGTTAAAAGCGCAATTAGTATCAAGCACGCCTTGACCGGAAGCCCTATGGTGGGTTGCGGGAGGTGAAGACCATGTACGAATGGCACAGGCAGGTGCAGGTGATTGTCGATTCCATTGACGATCATATACGCAACCGTGACCGGGAGGCGCTCACGCTGGCCAGCCTTGCGGGGGAGCTGGGGTATTCAGAGTTCCACGCTTCGCGCAAGTTCAGAGAGGTTTCCGGCATGCCGCTCAGGGATTATCTGCGGCGGCGGCGGCTTTCATTTGCGCTTTTGGAGGTGCGCGACACCCAGCGGTCGTTTCTGGACATTGCGGTCGACTACGGTTTTGGGTCGCACGAGGCGTTCACGCGTGCGTTCAAGCAGATGTTCGGCGTGACGCCGGGGCGCTACCGCGCGTTGCCCGTGCCGGTGGTCCTGCGTACCTGCGTCTTCCCCTTTGACCGGTATACGCTTGGACTGAAAGGAGAGGCAATGGCTATCTCAAGTGATGCGGTGAAGGTGTATTTTGTGCAGATCCCTGCGCACAGGTTCTTGTACGTGGCGAACTATGAGAGCAGCGGCTACTTTGATTTCTGGGAGAAGCAGGCTTTGGTGGAGGGGCAGGATTGCGACACGATCTGCGGTTTGCTGGACAGCATTGCCGGTAAGCTTGATGGGGATGACGATAAGATCGGCGTCTACAGCGGGCAGATCATGGCGCATGTGTATGAGGGTGCTGGGGGCGCCGGTGCTGGTGCCGACCGGGTGGCTGAGGCCTACGGTATCCGCCTGGCGCCTGACTGGGACGGCGTGGCGCCGGAGCAGATGCTGCTAATGGATGTTGCCGAGGCCGAGTATGTGGTGTTCGAGCATGGCCCCTTTGACTTTGAGCGTGACTGCGAGGTGGTGGGAGACGCGCTGCAGGCCGCGATTGCGGGCTTCGATTTTGCTGACAGCGGCTATGCGCTTGACGAGTCGCCGGGGCGGGTGGCGTACTTCTACTTTGACCCCGAGCAGTACGAGAAGCGCATCAGACCGGTGGTGAAGAAGTAGTGAAGAAGTAGGGGCGGGCAGCTTTTGCGTCTTCTCGCAAGCTAGTATTGGGGGTAGAGGAGCGGTTGGCTCTTCTACCCCCAGCTTGTTTCTGCTTGCAGATTATCGCTTGGCGACGGGCAGCTGTAGTTCGGTCAGCCAGTTATCCTGATTGAGGTCATCGGCGGGGGTGACCAGCGCCTGTCCGCGCAGGTTCCCGGCAAAGGCGTAGCCGTTCTGCTCCAGCCACCCTGCCAGCTTCTCCGAAGCCGCATCATAGCCGCCATCGTGGGGACCACTGAAGCGCACGGTGGCGGCCAGGGGTATCTCCGGGTATTCCTGGTAGATGAAGTCCCCCTGGCTGGTTTTTAACGCAGTGACGGGGATGGCTATCTCCACGTCCGGGTTCTCTTCCTTGTACTCCTCGTCAAAGTAGGTGGAATAACCGCCACCCGCAAACTCGACGCCGTTCTGGGCGATGAATCCGCCAAGCTTCTCCCACAGTTGGCCCTCATCTCTGTATTGCGGAATGACACCGCGCAATGACAGTACCTTTACCGCAGGCAACGTTTTCAACTCAACCTCATAGACCATGATGTTACTCTCCTTTTGTATAGTGTTGCTCATTTGCATGAGCCGTTGTAGTTTGTCCTTCTCCACCTCGATCACTGCGTGGACTGAGGCAGCCTTGGCGCGCAAGACCCTGCCCAGGTAAGCGTGGTCATCCAGGCGGGGTAGTATCTCGCCCATCTCGTCGATGGAAAATCCCAGGTCACGTAGGGTGACAATGCTGCTCAGCAGGGGGATCTGCCCGGAACTGTAGTAGCGGTACCCGGTATACGGGTCGGTCTCAGCCGGGCAGAAGAGCCCGCACTTCTCGTAATGTCTGAGCATGCGCGGAGAAACCCGCACCAGTTTTGAGAACTCACCTATCCTGAACAATGCGCACCTCGCTTGTCTGTGTGATCACAGAGACAGGATAACCTTTGACATAGTGGCAAGGTCAAGTGGTGGCTGTGACAAAGGGGACGGTTCTAAGGACAGAAGGGGACGGTTCTAAGGACAGAAGGGGACGGTTCTATTCTGTCCTTTTCAAGGACAGAAT
>WRHL01000065.1 GCA_009783245.1 Coriobacteriia bacterium | reverse complement strand
AGGTTCCATGCTGATCCCAAGCTTCTTCGACCTTGCTGCAAACAGCAGGGGCCTGTTCCCGTTCTAGTGATTTGACAGACCCAAGGGACGTGCAGCGATGCATGTCCCTTGGGGGACCTCTTTACTTTGCTCTGGAAATAGCGAAGAATATACAGTCTCAGGAGACTAATTCCCCTCCTGCGTCAGGTGAGGGGCCCGTCCTTGATGGTCGGGCCTCCTGCCGAGCCGTAATATGGATTATCTTGTTAGCGCGAAAAAAAATGAGCCCCGTTACCGGGGCTCGTAACGTGAAAGACACGATGTCCATCCTTGATAACCAGGATGCCGAACTAACCCAGCCACATGTTTTGTCCTACAACCCGCAGCTTTTGCAAAGCTTTCACATCTAGCTCCTGTTGTAGGCATCCTTCACCCGGATGATGACGCGCACCTGACGCTCTGGGTGTGCTTCGGGATCGATCTGGGCGATGACCGCCTCAAAGGGATTCTGGCCAAAGAAGAGCAGTTGGCTAATCTGAGCATTCTTCTCTCGGGGGACATAACCGACTTTAATACCCTGGTAGCACAGAGCTACCGCCTTTGGGTCATAGGGATTGTCCTCCTCAGGCTGAAGGTCAAGTTTGTCACCGACCTGCATCTTCTGCAGGACAAAAGCTCCGTCCCAATAGGTGAACCCAGCGATGCAAAAATCCATGAAGTGCTTTGACTGTTTGTACATTTCTACCCCCTTTACTTATAAGGTACTCTGCCTATAAAAACCTGTGTTGCATCAACCTTATCAGGCTATTGGGGAATTAATGTCCTATAATGTGGACAGATGCAACAGCATAACGCTGTCCCTTTTCTGGGACAGCAAAACAGCGACTCTACAGTACTATCGAACAGTGACTCAAAAGAGAGGCATCCCATGGGAAAAAGGGAATCAACAGAGAACAGCTCTCTCCGCAAAACAAAGATCCTGCACCTCCAAGACATCTTACTTTCAGAGACGGACGATGAGCATGGCCTCACCATGCCGCAAATCATCGACCGCTTATGTGAGTGCGGCATCGACGCGGAGCGCAAGGCCATCTACGATGACCTCGAGGCGCTGGAGGCCTATGGCCTCGACATCATCAGAGGGCGGGGAGCCGGGGCTGAGTACGCCATTGGTAACCGGCAGTTCGAGCTGCCAGAACTCCTGCTTTTAATCGACGCCGTCCAGAGTTCACGGTTCCTTACCAAGAAGAAAAGCGAAGCCCTTATCGTTAAATTACAGAGGCTGACGTCAGCCCATCACAAGACGCTGCTCGATAAGAGCATGCATGTCGAGGGGCGCATCAAGATGCAGAACGAGAGCGTTTATTACAACATCGACACCATCCAGGAGGCTATCAGGAACAAGCGCAAGATCAGCTTTCGCTACATTGGGTACGGGTTCGATAAGCAGGAGGTGTTCAGGCGCCACGGCAAGCAGTACACGGAGAACCCCGTTGAGCTGGTATACAAGGATGAGTTCTACTATCTGATCACCTATAACGATAAACACGGTGACTTTGTCCGTTACCGCGTCGACCGCATGCATGGCATCAGCGAGACCGATGTACCTATAAGTTGCCAGGATGCGATACGGGGCTTTGATGTGCAGGAGTTTGTCTCGCGTGCCTTTGGGATGTTTGGTGGTGATGCGGTGTCTGCTGTCCTGGTTGTCGATCAGGCGCTCATCGGGCCGATAATCGACCGCTTTGGCAAGGATGTCACCTTCTATAGAGTTGATGAGACCAGCGCTCGGGTGCACGTGCACATCCTCAAGAGCGGGGTGTTCTTTGGTTGGCTTGCGCAGTTTGGGACAGGCGTGGTGATTGAGGGCCCCGCGCATCTGGCGGCTGAGTACAAAGAGTACCTGCAGCAGATTGTGGAGATGTACTGATGGGAAACGGTGGTCCAGGTGAATCTATTCGAAAGAAAGCAAACTTGACCAACTTGACCAACTTGACCAACTACGTCATACTGAACCCGGAAGCTTAGCGTATGGCATCAGTTGGGAGCCCTCATGAAACAGTACCAGATAGCAGAGGCGAAAAGCCGTTTTTCTGAGGTCCTGAAAACCGCTGAGGCTGGTGAGCTGGTCCAGATCACTCGGGGTCGAAAGCATGAACCCGTTGTCTGCATTGTCCACCCAAGCATGCTAAGAAAACAGGCGGCGCGGGAGCTGGGCACTTTGCAGCACTGGGGCGAGATAGGCATCTCCAGTGACTGGGAGATCACGGATGAGGAGCTGTTGGGACTATGAGGTTCATGGTCGATACCCACATCCTCATCTGGGCGCTCAATAATCCTGCAAGGATTCGCGATGACATCACCCATATCCTAAGAAATGAGGACACAGAGATCCACTACAGCCAGATCAGCCTGTGGGAGATAGCAATCAAGTACGGCCTTGGGAAGCTTGATCTCAAAGGGCATGAGCCCGAGGAATTCTACCAGGCAGTGGGGGAGAGCTTCCTTCAGTGCGAAGCGCTCGATAGCGAGGCGCTGATATCCAGCCACAGGCTCTCCCTGAAACACAAAGATCCCTTTGACAGGATGTTGGTTTGGCAGTGCATCAAGGGAGGCTACACACTCCTCAGCGCCGATGACAAGCTAAAAACATACGAGGAAAACGGCCTGAGGCTTATACTGAATGGATGAAGAGACTGGTCAGAAACTGAAGGGGGTACACGATCAAGCGGTTCAGGGCAACAATTCCGATAAGTGCCCCCAATGAGGAGGAAAGAAAAGAGCGACAGGAAACTCCGGTCTTTGAGATTGGTGATGTGCAGGACAATGGGCTTCCCACAGTTTGGATAACGGTGCCCGTTGTCGACCAAGAGAGTGGCGAAATGCTTGGCAGAATCTGCACCGGCTTTTATCCTGATGGGGAAGACATAGGAGGAGTTCAGGGGCTTGAGTACGGCTGTGACTACCTGTTTGAAGGTCTCAGCATTGTCGAAGGAGAACTGCGACAGGAGCGCATCGATTGCTTTCGGGTAGCTGAGCTGCTTTTCAAACATGCAGCGCAAAGCGGCAATACCCAGGCTCTGGTGAACTTGGGAATTATCTATTTACACAACTATACCCAGGGTCAGGATTTTGATGAAGCGTTGGTATTCAAGGGTTTTCCGAAAGAGCATTTCAATAGAAAAGCTTTTACATGCTTTCGATTGGCAAGCGAAAAGGATTACCCTGAGGCATGGTACTACTTGGGTGATGTCCAACTTTCAGAAACGGCTGATGAGCAAGGTGCTGATTTGAATACCGCTGGAGAGCCAGCTGTGGCTAATAAGATTGCTGCCTTTTATAGTTACAGCAGGGCGTATCGGCTGCTTGACGATGAGGGTGAGCCACGGGTGAGAGCCGGTGCTGCCTTGCGTCTGGCAAGGTGTCTGGAGCAGGCCTGTGGTTGCCACAGGGATCTGCAGCAAGCTTTGGGATACTACGAGGAAGCCGCTTTGATATATGAGAAGTTGGTCGATGAGGGCAGGACGTGGTTTGAAACGCACCGCGGCGAGGCGTGCAATGCCGTGTTGCGGGTCAAGCAAGAGTTGGATGGGCGCTACTGATGGCACAGAAGGATTGCAACGATACCCTGCAGGGCCTTGTTGAAGACCCCGAGCGCAAGAAGCTCAGGCTGTCCATGCAGAACCTCAAGGAGCAGATCACCGGGGTGCTTGCAGAATACGAAGATATCCTGCTGCAACAGAATCCGCAGATAGAAGCCGACTATGCGATTAAGGTCGGCTGCCACGAAAACGAGGAGCTCAAGAGCTATATAGCCATGCGACGCGCCAAACGCAAGTACGAGCTTGCGCAGGCGCGGATCAATACTGGGGAACCTGTGGATGAGAAGGCCATTGAGCAGCAGCTTGATCGGGCGTTTACCGAATGGGAGGAAAAGCTGCAAGCGACCCTTGACCATTACTTCTCGTTAATCGATTACCGCAACAACAGAGTGGCTTTCTCTGAAGCGGATGCAAAGGAGTTCAAGAGGCTCTTTCACAGCCTGGTTAAGCGCTTTCATCCTGACATCCATCCCGAGTTGGGAGAAGAGGGCTCAACCATGTTTAGGCGAATCCAGGCGGCCTACGAGGCTGGAGACCTTGCCACGTTGCGGTCGCTGGAAACCACAACCTCTGGCGCGGATGAACCTGATGGCGACCCCCTGCAGACCCTCGACGAGTTGCGCGCGGGTATGATTGCGCTGGAAGCCATGCTTTCGGTGTTTCAGGTGCGTCTGGATAAGTTGAAGCAGCGGTTTCCCTACCGCTATGCCAAGCAGCTCCAAAACCCCGGATGGGTTACCGCTCGCGTGAAAGAGATCGAAGAGCGCATTGCTGCCAACGCCGACGCGGAGCGCGAGTACCGGGAGCGTTTCAATTCTTTGTTGGGAGGCGTCGATGAGTGAGATAGTGCGGATTGACTCAGGCAATATTGTGCAGATACTTGGGGGCGCAAGCGGGCTTGGCTTACACGTTGGTGCACCGTTTGATGACCCCATATACTTGGTTGATGTACATGTTGCAGGTACCACACATGTTGATAACATCGACGTCTTGGTGGAGGGTCTGTCAGTAGGGGATCGGCTAAGCTTTCAACGCGATAAAGATAACCCTTACGACAAACTGGCTATCAGGGTGATGAATCATAATGACGTGCGTATTGGTTTTATCCCCTGCGATAAGAATGAGATACTTGCCCGTCTCATGGATGGTGGCAAGCTCCTTTATGGTGAGATCATGGAGAAAGCACTGATTGACCGCCATTGGAACAAAATCACCATGCGAGTGTTTCTTGATGATTGAAAAACCTCATCCAACGGCTGAGAGATAACACAAGGGAACTGTATATCAATGTGGACAGAGCACTGGCTGACTATGAAGCCGGCATGCCCAACAGTTCTTTCGTCGCATTCTTTGCACTACTCCGTTAACTCTCTTATCTAGCCTGCCTTTTCGCTAGATACCGCTGCTCTTCCTTTTCCTCAAAATGACTATCGTCACACTCAGGCAGATTGCTATATACACCAACCAGAAAACCGGAAAGGCCACTAGCGGCTGCACCGGTAGGGGATAGGGTGCTGTCGTACCCGAGAACAGTACGTTGTACACAAAAGAAAGCGGGATGAAGCAAAGAAGCCAGATGTTGATCGCCCAGAAGCTGTACTTGGCTCTTCTCCGCGTGCGCTGCGCTGACCCCAAAAAACCAACACCAAAGACCATGCAGCCTAGAGCCAGGAATATCAAACCGATCATGAGCGCTCCTGCGACCTGCTCCTCGTACCAAACCACAGCAGAGATCGCCAGTCCCATGAAATTCAATACGGTGCCAACAATCACAAAGATAAGCGCGTCTGCCTTCTTCTCGTCGTCTTGCCTGGGGCTCTCAATCCCCTTAAGGATGTAGTCAGTGGTAACGTCAAAAAGCTCACTCATAATGATGACTTTATCAAGGTCGGGGATGCTCTGCTCGCTCTCCCACTTGGACACAGCCTGACGAGAAACGCCGACTTTATCAGCAAGCTCTTCTTGGGAAATCCCCTTAATCTTGCGCAGGTTCTGTATTCTATCCGCAATGTTCATAACTGACACTCCCTTCATCTCCAGCAGCGTCACATTACCAAGAACTGCGGTTGCATGGCCACCAAGCACACTTGGTTTTCTGTCAACCGTCGGTTGCGATTACAAATTCTACTATGCATTGGCCGACTATTGCCGCTCCCGCTACTCTGTCATCCTGAGCGAGCGTCCATCCTCCCGGCTGCATTGTTTAAAACTTTTCCTCACGTAAACCAGAAGACCACCCCCGCAGGCGCGGGGAAAACTTCTTTAGACTGTTCCAATGAAGCGATTCATTGACAATCGCCCTAGTTGTCTTACAATGTCTTATAGAAGGATAGCACCAAGCGCGCTGATAATCCGCTCTGGTGTTCGCTAGAGGGGTGCATCCATCAGGAGGAAGCCATGCCAAGTGCAACTATGACCATACGACTTGATTCTGAGGACAAAGACCTCATAACCAGCTACGCTCGCGTCTTTAGCCAATCGGTCTCTGATTTCATGCGCGAGTCCGCCTTATCCCGTATCGAGGATGAGCTCGACTTGAAAGCCTGGGATCTTGCAAAGGCAGAATACGATAACAAGCCTGTAAGCTACTCTGCCTCAGAGATCGCGAAGAAGTATCTATGACCTGGGCGCTTCGGTATTCTGAAAAGGCAGACAAACAGCTTTCAAAACTGGATAAAAGCATAAGCAAGGTGATTGTCGCATGGCTCAATAAGAACATCGACGGGTGTGAGGACCCGCGCATGTGGGGTAAGGCACTATCAGCGGATCACGCAGGGAAGTGGCGCTATCGGGTAGGAAGCTATCGGATCCTCGTTGAGATACGTGATTGGGAATTGATTGTCTTGGCATTGGAAGTCGGACATCGGAGCAGTGCCTATTGAATTTATCATTTCCTAGATGAGACCTTCTATTACAACACTGGGATCACCCCCGCAGGTGCGGGGAAAACATGAGTTTAGATAGCCTACATTGAAAGGGGCTCAACCCAACGATATACGCGTGCCTTATTCTTGCCCACGGCTTGAAGCAGCCCAATCCGCACCAGTTTGGCAAAGTACTTCTTAACGCTGTCAGCGGATTTCCCCGTCAAAGTCTGTGCACGGTAGTTATTGATCTCACCATGCTCGCAGAGGTAGAAGAATATCGCGAAGAGGAACTCCCGCTCACCCTTTGAGAGCATATCGGTAATTTTATCGGGAATTATATCGGTAAGAGCACCCCTGTTATCGGGACCCTTTTCCCGGTTATCGGGAAAAGCGGAGAAGTCTGGCACATAGGGGAGTGTAACAGTCTCAACACTCCTGGCCTGCGGGAGCGCCTTGCTCCTGACTATCACGCCTAAGGTGTAGGCGATGATGTTAAGCATGAAAACCACAAAGTGAGCAGCGTCGCCCAGGCGCTCAGCCTTGTCTAGTGCGTCATAGTAACCGTACTGGTTCTGGTACACCATCGTCTCGACAGGAACCCATTGGAAGGCCTTATTCCAGTCAGCCAGTATCACTGTCTGCCAGAGCCTACCCATGCGCCCATTGCCGTCTTCGAAGGGGTGGACAAACTCGATAAGGAAGTGCATGACGCAGCTCTTAATAAGCGGGTGAGCATTGGACTTCTCACCCCACTCAAAAGCCTGCTGCATCAACGAGCCTATCTCTTCAGGCTTTGCTCCGTCATGGATAAGCTCAAAGCCCTTGTACACACCGACCTGTACACTACGGAAGCAGCCAGCCTCACGCACCAGTTTGTTTGACATGCGCTTGTGTGCAAGCAGAAAACTCTCCAGCGAGTAGGGGATATAATCATCGATGCCTTCATAGGCATCCCAGGCATTTTGCACTTCGAGGATCTCCCTGGGATCTCCAATAACCTTGCGCCCGTTGATGATGTCGGTGACCTGTTCAAGGGTCAGAGAGTTGGCTTCGATGGCAACGGAGGACTGGATGGAGCTGATGCGGCTGGCTTTCCGCAGCTTGAACAGTAGGTCGATATCGCCGACCCTCTCCATTGCTTCCAGAATCTCGACTATCTCCAGAGCGAGGCTCTCTATCTCTGGGGTTATATTGAAATCAGGCAGCTTCACCGCTACTTCACCACCTTTCGAACGGTGCCAGGGCTGTAGATTTGAAGAGTCCAACCATGTGAGTCCATTCTACCTTGTTTCGATATTCAAACAGTTTCAATTGCCTTGAATTGCATCTCTCTCATTATTCTGACGAGCAGAACAAGCGCCACAAATCCGCGACCTCAAAGCCACGCGCGGCAGCTCTTGTCAAACCCAAGCGCCCCACGCGCGTGGAGAGAGAAGAATCGTGTCGCACGCCCCGCCTAAGCAGGGCGTGCTTCTCGGCGGCTTTCCCCGCCTCGGTATTAGGCAAGAAGAGCAGTGATGCAAGATAATTGCAGACAGATATGCATTTCCGTCATTGCGAGTAGCGTAGCAGCTGACGCATCTACCTGCAGTTTCGCCCACCCCGTCGTCATTGCGAGCAGAGCCGCCAAAGGCGGCGCAGCGCGGCAATCTACGGCAGCGGCTTGGGATATGTGACGCTCTCACAGCGCATAGCCTTTCCGTCATTGCACAGTAAATACGTAGCAATCTAGCCGACACGTATGCGGTTTTGGGCAAGACGGCTGAAGTATGCCTCCTGTCATCCTGAGCGAGCGAAGCAAAGCGGAGGGTCTCGCCCTGCGTCAGCCGCGTAATCAATCACCCCCGCAAACGCGAGGAAGACTTCCCAGAAGATAGAAAGGCGGGAGGAAGCTATGATCAATTAATGCCTGATGGGATGCTGTCTGGAGGAGACAAAGCGATATACTACACAGTGGAGGTATTAGTGTAATGAAAGAGATTACAAAAGAAAGTCTAAAAGAAATGACCCTTGAAGAGATATCAAGGTATCGTTTCTATGAGTTATCAGATGAGCAATATGCACTGATAATCGCTGAGCTAGCGAGGCGCGGTGTCGTCAAGTAGTATCCTAAACGACTAACCACAACTCATTCTAGCATCCAAGCCGTCCTACGGGGCGGCTTTTTTATTGCCCTGAACGCGCCAGGTCAAGCGTGGAAAGAATTGTTTATTTGAGAAAGGAGTTTTAATGGTTGAAGCAATCCAGGGAATTAAGGAGGCAATGGAGAATATGGGTTTTGTATCCACCAAGACACAAGAGAAAGAATCATCCCTGCAAGCATAGAAAAATCAAGTTGCTCAGTGCAACTTGACAATATTACTAATCTAGTATCTACTTTTACTCACCAGATAGGAATCAAAAGAAGAAGGGTAGCATGAGACCAGAGATATGAGTCATAGCGAAAAATCAACTAAACAGGTTTACTGGGAGGTGCCAGACTATGTACACGGTGATAAAGAACAAGGTCTATAACACTGAGACAGCAAGGATGATTGCTCGATATGAGCATAAAACGCTGACCGAGACACTCTATCGTAAGCAAACCGGCGAGTATTTCATGCACTTCTTCGACTCCGCTGCAAGCGATGATGATAATCGGGCAGGCTGGAAAGGTAAGGACAAGATAGCCCCGTATGACTTTGAGACAGCGAGAGCATGGGCAGAGTTGAGACTTGATAAAGCACAGTATGAAGAGCTCTTTGAGGGGACAGTTGATGAAAGCAAGGCAGTTGCCATGACTATAAAGATCGACAAGGCATCAGCAGCAAAGCTGCGAAAGCTCCAATCAGAGACAGGCGAAACAGTCAGTCAACTTCTCGAAAAGGCAGTGGCGTATTTATAATCGCGAGCTAAATCCAACCAACAGGGACCGCCACGTGCAGTTCATTTTGTTCTTCCTTACTAGTAGAAGTACTTGCAATAATAGAAGTATAAATGCTACCATAGCGGCTATGGATGCGAAGACTGTCATAGACACTTTATTAGAACAAGAGGAGACAACACGCTACCGCTTGGCCAAGCGACTAAGGGTGCACGAGTCGCTTCTTTCACGCGCATACAACTACAAATCAGACCCTGGTTTCAACGAAGTCTCCCGATGGCTTGAAACCTTAGGTTATACGTTGGAAATTACAGTAAACCCAAACAAACCTCTGGCAGATGCCCATGTATTCGACATCAACAATTTGGGACGCAAACTGAATACCTACAACACAGACACCTACGACTACCTTGAGTTGCACCGACTGCTGAAGCAAGTTCTGGAGAGTCAGTCTTTAGCATCAGCTCCACCAGAGATACTCTTTTATCCAAGCAGCGTCAATAGCAAGGCTTGGCGTGCTTTCTACGCTGCAACCATTGCATATCTCTACAAAGTTGCAGGGGAGCAAACTCCAAGATGCGCTAGTATCAACGCCAATAAAACAGAAACTCCATGGAGTCCCATTCAGAAACTATCAAAATCGCACACTGACTTTGATGAGACCTATCTGGAATACAACGTCCTCATACCACAAGGAGAACTCACATGGATTTAACAAAAGAAGACATATTGGCGCTCTTAGACGAGCTGATTGAAATACTGAGAGGCAGAGGAATCGTCGGAGAAATAACTGTCTATGGAGGCTCAGCAATTGCCTATTATCACGATAAGCGCGGGGTTACCCGGGATGTGGATTCGATTTTTTCTCCCTATCAAGAGATAGCTGCGATAGCTAAAGAGATTGCAGCTTGTCATCAAGGATTGAACGATAACTGGCTGAACACCGGCGTAATAACCGTAATGCCACCTAAACCTGACGAGAAGCCAGAATTGTATTATCAGGATGAAAACATCTCAGTACAATTTGGGTCTGAAGAATTCCTATTGGCAATGAAAGCAACTTCGACAAGGAGAACCGAGCAAGATCTCTATGACGCAGCTCTTCTCTACAACTCCCTGTCCTTGAAGTCCTATTTGGATATTAGCGATTTGGTGAGTAAATACTACGGCAAGGGTAACTGGGGTTCACAAGAGCTCTTCTGGGAAGACATAGAAGAATATGCGAACGAGTTGACAAGAAACTGAAAGAGTACCTTCTTTACGCTTCACCCCATTACTATTCTTGATAGCACTGGATTGGTCTTGGTTAGGACTGACTAGCCCCCCCGTCGTCCTGAGTAAATGTCCACCCCATTCTGTAATCCTGAGCGAGCGCCCAATAGTGGCAACGTTCCCATCCAGGTGCAGCAGCACCGGCTTACGCCTGCTCAAGATCTGTCGTCATTGCGAGCAACGTAGCAGTTGACGCATCACGCTGTGGTTTCATCCGCCCCTCCGTCATTGCGAGCCGCGCTTGCGCGGCGTGGCAATCTACGCCAGCGGGCTGGGATTTGTGGAGCTATCACAGCGCATAACCCTTCTGTCATTACACAGCAAATGCATGACAACCTGACGACACGTGTGCGGTTTTGGGCAAGACGGCTGAAGTATGCCTCCTGTCATCCTGAGCGAGCGCCCAGTAATGGCAACGTTCCCACCCGGGTGCTGTTGACACTCCCTCTTACGCTTACCCATTACTCTGTCATTTCGGGTAGCGTAGCAGTTGACGCATCTACCTGCAGTTCCGCTCGCCCCGCCGTCATTGCGAGCCGCGCTTGCGCGACGTGGCAATCTACGTCAGCGGCTTGGGATATATGACGCTTTCACAGCGCATAGCCTTTCCGTCATTGCGAGCGCAGCGCACAGCGCGAAGCGTGGCAACCTAGGGCAGACGTGTGCGGTTTGGGCAAGGCGGCTGAAGTATGCCTCCTGTCATCCTGAGCGAGCGCCCAGTAGTGGCAACGTTCCCACCCAGGTGCAGCAGCAGCTCCCACTTACGCCTGCT
>WRHL01000064.1 GCA_009783245.1 Coriobacteriia bacterium | reverse complement strand
TCATTGCGAGCCGCGCTTGCGCGACGTGGCAATCTACGTCAGCGGCTTGGGATATATGACGCTATCACAGCGCATAGCCTTTCCGTCATTGCGAGCGCAGCGCACAGCGCGAAGCGCGGCAACCTAGGGCAGACGTATGCGGTTTTGGGCAAGGCGGCTGAAGTATGCCTCCTGTCATCCTGAGCGAGCGAAGCAAAGCGGAGGGTCTCGCCCTGCGTCAGCCGCGTAATCAATCACCCCCGCAGACGCGGGGGAAACGAACGTTGTAACATTATGGTGCTCAAACAACAAGAATCACCCCCGCCTACGCGGGGAAAACATCTTGATCGTGGGAGGCGAAATGGGGCTCTCACCAGAGGATGCCTTCGTGTTTGCCAACAAGATGCTGGCTGGCAAGAAGGCAGAGGTACGAAACGCTACTTAAGAAAGGCTGCTTGCACTAAGCAGCCCGCCCACGAAAAGGCACACAGATAAAGGGAGAGACAAGCATGGATGAGAAGGAACTACAGAAAGAAGTACCGGACAGCACTGCTTGCACAAAGGATGGAACAGAAAAGATCGGCAAGGGAAAGACACTGTTCCTTGCTGTCGTCTTGCTGCTCTTGATGCTGTCACCCCTGCTCCTCTCCTTTCTCGTCTTCTCCTCAACCAGCAGATCCAACCTACTCGTAGAATTCGATGGTTACACCGGATACGCAGGCCCGATACCCACAAATCCCTACTCTGTCCTGGACCAGCAACTGCAACCAAACACAGAAGATGGCGATAAGGAAGGCGAGGAGCCCGGCGAGGGAGTAGTAGTAGAAGACCCGAGCGAAACAGAAGACCCCAGCAGCCAAGGCGGTACGGTTGGCACCGGCACAGGGTCTACTGGTACCGGATCTACCGGCACTGGGTCAAGCGGCAGTGGGTCCAGCAGCACTGGATCTGGTGGAAGCGGCACAGGTAGTGGCGGATCTGGCGGTACTGGCACAGGTGGCACTGGCCCAACGAAAGTGTGGCACGAGGGGTGGACAGAGGTCATACACCACCCGGCAGAATATGAAGAGGTATGGCATCCGGAGGAAGGGCATTACGGATCACTTTGCAATACTTGTGGAGCTGAGATATCTGGGTTTGCTGCACAACACTTATTAGATTCCGGGCATAGTAGCTATCGTACAGATGTTTATTTTATTGATAGCCCAGCTTGGATTGAAAACGTATTGGTGAAAGCCGCATGGGACGAAACCATCGAACATCCAGGCTATTGGGAATAAGGAAAAGAGAAGAAAATGCATCTACTTCAAAAACAACAAACCACACTTACTCTTGCTATACGCTTTATAGAACCAAAGAAACATTTGTCAGGGATTATGAAGATGATCTTTGATTATGCGCCTGTTCACCAACACTTAACCAAATCATGCACCTAAGTAAAGCATCACAAATAGGGAGGGGAACATGGAATCGCGAAGTGTGATTGCAAGCGAATATGTTGTTTTGGATGTAGAGACCAATGGACTTTCGTCTCTGGGGGATGACCTGCTTTCCATTTCGGTCTTTCAGCCTGATACCGGCAAGATATTCAACAGGTTCTTGCCTCTTGAACTGAATCCCGATGTCTATACGACGCATATCAATGGAATCAAGAAGGAAGACCTAAAAGGGGCAACACCTCTAACCCAGGAGGATGTGGACGATCTGATAGTGGAGTTTGATTTGGAGAACAGGACGATACTGACGTATGGAACACTGGATGAGAAGTTCATTAGGAATTATCTGAAGAGAAAGAAACTAGACGGGTTCCAGAAGCTGCGCTTTTTTAACTTCAAGAGAAATGTGATGTCGTCACGCTATTCCAGAGGCAATGTCTCAAAGGATAATCTGTGCAACATATATGGGATCGGAAATGTCCAAGGGGAACACACAGGGGTAAACGACTGCCTTCTTGAATGGGAGTTATTCAAGGAAATGGACAATAAAAAGCTGCTTGTCACCCATGACGATGTATATGAGTTCAATGAGGAATACGTCATTCCGATTAGTTACTTGACCACGTATCCGAATTGTAAATACCACATACCCAATTTACCTAATGTCTCATGTAGCGCAGAGGAGATAAAGCGATTTGAGATAGTACATGAAAACCTGAAGAAGTTCCCTACGAATTTTAACGGATTGGTCATTGAGCATCTGATCAATTCCATGCTTTCCGTTGAGGAAGTAGAGTCATTGAGTTATTTGGTCGAGAACAAGAGAAAGCTCAAATACCTCGGAAAGCTTCCATCAATCTATGAAGACGTGCTTTTGAACTTTAAGCCAGATGGCACGGTTTCCGCTGTATTTGAAAAGGACAAAAAAGCAGAAGAGGAGTTGAATCGTTTTGTCTTGATACTCAAACAAGACATCTCGCCCCTGATTACCTATATAGCTCAAGACATATTCTGTGGGGAGAGAATTTATTCGCAAGAATTGGTAGTGCACCAAGACGTAAACGTGTTGGCGCTTTGCGACCTATCAAGCAATAGCGCGGTATTGGAGATAAAAACCTGCGAGAGCCTCGAGGTGGGTCTGTTCGGAGAGCAATTATATTATCAAGCGAAGGGAAGGCCCTGTTATGTATTACAGGTGGACTGGTCCCAAACCCCCGAGAAAATAGGATTCATTGTATCGAAGGTCGAGCTGACTATCAGTGAAAGACGAGAAGAATCTCGCGCAGACAAGTACTATCGTAAGGTCATTGATAGGTCGAACGGGACGGTCACGGCTTCAGGGTATTTTGGGTCGAGAGATAATGTGACTGCAAAATGCTCTCACTTCGATCATGAGTGGACCATCAAAGCCGACCAACTGCTCGCTAGACCGTATTGCCCAGAATGCAAACGCAAACAGAAGGAAGACCTGAAAAGTGAAAACGCGCCGAAACCCCCGATGACAGCAAAGGAAAGAGAAGAGCTTCGAGTACAAAACTATCGCTTAAAGATCAACGAGAAGTCAAAAGGAGGTATCAGTATCGTTGAGTATCATGGTTCCAAGGAAAGAGCGATAGCACGGTGCTCGAGATGTGGCTCGGAATGGAGCGCCCGAGCGGATCATTTGCTGCAAAAGCCTTATTGCAGAGCGTGTAGAAGAAGTTAACTCTCTATCTAAGATGACTAAAGAAAGGTTAGTCAATTTGCTCGCCTATTGCCCTGACTATGCAGACTGTATTGGGGCAAGTATAGCGTCTTTGATTTGCGATAAAATAACAATCAGCAACTGAGAATACCCAACTGAAAAGTCACGCAGTGAAGCAAGGGAGCACATGACTCCATGAAAATAGTTGAGACAAGGACAGCGGCACAAAAGCCAAAGGGCGCTCCTTTTATCATAGACAGTTGTCCGTTTCGCTTTGGAAAGCAGATAGACACAGCGGTCCTTGACCTTGAGGAAAGCAAGGTTCAAAGCTGGCCCATGGTATACATTCTTGCTAACAAAAAGTTCGCCTATGTTGGTCAAACGACCAGTGTGGCAACTCGCATAGGACAGCATTGCACCAGCGTTGAGAAGAAGGACTTCACAAGAGTCAACATTATTTACAATGAGGAATTCAATACCTCAGCGATAACCGACTATGAGCATAGGCTTATCGGCTACATGAATGCTGACCAAAGGTATACGCTGACAAATAAAAATGAAGGCATGTCTGATACCAATTATTTCTCGAAAACCCAATATACGGATATGTTCAAGGATTTGTGGGAAGAGCTTAGGCGGCTTGAGCTCGCTGAACACACCATCCATGAGATAGAAGAGTCCGAGGTGTTCAAGTATTCGCCGTACAAAGGACTCAGTGTTGATCAAAGGGTAGCGCTTGAGAGAATACTTGCAGCGATAGACGGAGACTTGGACAGGGCCGAGCCCATTGTTGTTGAAGGGATGCCGGGAACAGGTAAAACGATACTTGCGATCTATTTATTAAAGGCACTTCGTGACAATCCCAAATATGAAGGTTTGAACATCCGCATCCTTGAGCCAGTTACCTCACTGCGAAAAACCCTCCAGAAAACACTGCGCGTTGTAAATGGTCTGAAGTCAAGCGATATCATTGGCGCCTCTGATTTAGTGAAACCAGAATACGGATACGTAAGCGGTGAGAAGAAATGCTTCGACATCCTACTGGTCGATGAGGCCCATCGCCTCAAACAACGGGTCAATATCGTTAATTACTCTAGCTACGATGAGACAAACAGAAAGCTTGGGCTCCCAGCAAGCGCAACACAGATAGACTGGATTATCGACCAGGCAAAGCTTCCGATATTCTTCTACGACCCGATGCAGACAGTCGGTCCATCTTGTCTGGGAGAAGATACCATTCATAGCACACTCGGCCCAGCTGTTGAAAATCCAATCAAGCTTGATAGTCAGATGAGGGTAAAAGGAGGAAAGGGCTATCTTGATTACGTTGCGAGCATACTGGCAGATGAAGATCCTAAGCCAAAAGAATTCAATGGGTATGACCTGGTGCTGCATGATGATTTCAAAACCTTCATCGATAGTTTTGAACGCTACTATGAAAAACATGACCTAACCAGAATGATTGCTGGTTACTCGTGGGAATGGAAGACTAAGGGAAACCCAGATCCTGCCTTGTTCGATATAGCGATAGATGGAATCACTTTGCGATGGAATCGTACTAGCGATAACTGGGTAGGCAAGGGTTTTAATAATCCAACCATCGCTCATGAGGTTGGATGCATCCATTCCATACAGGGGTACGACCTGAGCTGCGCCTTTGTGATTATCGGCGAGGATATAAGGCTGAACCCTCAAACAGGATTGTTTGAGGCAGATAAGGACAACTACTATGATGCCAACGGCAAGCGAACAGCATCGGATGAGGAGTTGACCCAATACATCAAGAGTATCTACTACGTTCTTCTAACGCGTGGAATCTATGGAACTCACATCTATGTATGCAATCCGGAACTGCGTAAATACTTGTCAGAGTATTTCCCACTAGTAAAACGCTATAGATAAGGATTAATCAAATTATGATAGACAAAAAATTAGAGCAGGAAACCCTGCAACAGAAGGAAGAGCGGCTTCGCCAGTGGGAGCAGCTGGAGAAATGTGAGCGGGAGGTGCTCGAAGAGCTGGCCCCCTACGGCATCAAGCGCATCTATAACTCTAAAGGCAGGTATCCGCCGGATGACTTCTATGCGCTGAAGTTCATTATCTACTTCCTGGATAAGCCTAAGGAGCTTCCCAAGCTTGAGGCGCTGCTAGCTACCTGCTCAGACGATGATCTTCTCTACAAAGGCACCAACGCGCTTATGTGGGCAGCCGACGCTGAGCTTGCATATGAGAAGCTCCTCCTCCTTGCTGACCGTAAAGACTTCATCGCCACGCATATCATGGGCAGAGAGCCAGACGGCAGGACGGTGCTTCATCGGTATGCAAGCCGTAAATTCGCACCCGCTGAAGGCGTTAAACTCCTGCTTGACTGGGGAGCAGATGTCAACGCAATAGACGATGAGCTCTGGACCCCCCTGCACGATGCGGCGAGGTCTCAGAATGACTCGGTATATGGGGAGCTCGAGAAGTACGGGGCAGTGAGCACGCGGAATAGCAGTGGCGACTCTCCCATGACCATCAGCGAGCGGCTCTATGCGCTTGATCTCTGGTAGAGGGGGGGGGCAGGCTTCAGCCGTCGCCCCCAAAACCGCAGCTTGATGCCCTAGGTTGCCACGCATTTGCTGCGCAAATGCTCGCAATGACGGGAGATGTATAGGCGACAACCGCCAGCGCTCTGCATCCGCTGGGCTAGGCCCCGGGTCAAGCCCGGGGTGACAAAAAGGATAAGCCCGGGGTGACAAACGCAAGCGCGGCTCGCAATGACGGAAGGGTTTACGCTACTGTAGTCGCTAGAGTCAGTTGCAACTGGGATTGAGTTGGAGCGATTCTTTTCCCCTCCCAATACGGAGCCAGCGTAGCTGGCGACAAGTGCGGGCGAGCTCTTTGCCCGCACGTCACTGTTTTCACTATAATGAAGAACGCATGTGGAGACTTGATTTGGAGGAGGAATGGCAGATTACAGTGCAGGATGGTATCCCGATCCGTCTGGAGATCCTACAAGGCTACGTTTTTGGAACGGCTCACAGTGGACCAATGATTTTTCAAGCGTAGCTCCTGCTCAAATACCGCAGCCCAATCATGGGTTGCCCAATCAACCTCAAATACCGCAGCCTAATTACGGGTTGCCCTATCAGCCTCAACCTCACCTCCAGCAACAACAACAGACTCGACAATTCGTGCAGCCGGCTCCAAAGAACCCCGGCAAAGGCCTTGGCATTGCCGCACTGGTTCTGGGGATCCTGGGCCTTCTCAGTATTGTGGGCAACGCGATTGTTCCCTCAAGCGCTCCCGCCTCCTATGACCTCGCATATACGATTGGGGCTGCCATTGGCAGCTCCTCACCAAGTATCGTTGGGCTGATACTGGGAATAATAGGCTGGAGAAAATCCCTTGCAGTAAAGATGTCCTATGGAATAGCTCTAACAGGTTTCATTTTGTCAGCGCTAGTAGTTGTACCAAGGCTCTTTGGGATCATCATGATTCTTCTCACCAGGTAGATAGCTCAGACATCGCCCTATCGCAGCCTTTTGAGAGGGCTCCTCAACAAAATCACCTCTTTCATGTGATGCAGAAATAAAACCAAATGCTACATTTTCAGCGACTTGGACAGCGGCTCGCGTTACGTCCAAGCATGTTCTGCTCCCAACTGATGCTGTTACATCAAGAGAGGAAAAAGGAGGAGTCGATCAGTTATGGAAAAACCTATTCTCGAAACACCGCCAACCCCACCAACCCCACCAGAACCACCAACACCCCCAACCCCGCAAGACCTCCCAACCCCGACAACCCAGGCCACCGCGCCAACCCAAAACGCAGCCCCAACGCAGGCCTCAGACGCCAAAGAAGGAATGCTTTCTCGGCGTACCGTTCTTAAGGCTGGCGGGGCGCTTGGTGCGTTGGCGCTTGCCGGTGGTGTATGTGGCGGGGTCCTGCCCCGGTTCTTCAGTACAACGCCAACAGCCGTCGCAGATCCAGAGGAGAAGATTGTCTGGAATCACTGTGCTATCAACTGCCCGGGCCGCTGCTCACTCAAGCTGCACGTCAAAGACGACGAGATCGTCCAGGTAGAGACCTATGCCATCAACGATGATGACATCGACAGCGTCCAGCCGCGCGCCTGTCTGCGCGGGCGCTCCTACCGAGCCTGGGTCTATGACCCCAACCGCATCAACTATCCGCTCAAGCGAGCTGAAGGGACAAAGCGCGGCGAGGGCAAATTCACCCAGATCAGCTGGGATGAGGCTATCGAGCTTGTCTCAAGCAATCTTAAGCGCGTCATCAGCACCTACGGCAATGAGTCCGTGTATATCAACTATGCCACAGGCGTCTCAGCCACAACCGGTCGCACCTGGCCGCGTCTGATCAACATCCTTGGCGGCTACCTGGGCTACTACGGCACCTACTCAACGGCGGAGATCAACTGGATAACGCCCTACATCTACGGGAACAGCAGCGCCGGTTCCACCATCAACGCCGCAAATGAGGCTGCGCTCATCCTCATCTTTGGCTCCAGCCCCTGTGAGACGCGCCAGGGAGGAGCGGTCTCCAACCATGATTACGTTGCCATGCGCGAGAAGACCAAAGGCAAGATATACCTGATCGATTATCGTCACAGTGATTCGATGATAGGCCACTCGGACACCTGGCTACCCATCAATCCCGGCACCGACGCTGCGCTTGTCTCAGCCCTGGCGTATGAGCTGATCAACACAAACCTGGTGGACCTGGACTTTTTGCATACCTATTGCCAGGGTTTTGATGAGGAGAGCATGCCAGAGTCCGCAAAGGGCAGGAACCTGTCCTACAAGGACTACATCATGGGCACCGGCTATGACAGGATCGCCAAGACCCCCCAGTGGGCCGAGCCTATCACCGGCATCCCCGCAGGCCGCATCAAGGAGTTGGCCAGGGAGATAGGGACAACCAAGCCGCTCTTTGTCCTGCAGGGATGGGGCTCTCAGCGCAGGAGCAACGGCGAGCTCACCGCCTGGTCGATCTGCATGCTGCCGCTCCTCACAGGGCAGATAGGCCTGCCTGGGACCAACAATGGGCTGCGCGAGGGTTCATACGCCATCAACCTTGACTCCATACCCGCCGGAGACAATCCGGTCAAGACACAGATATCGGTCTTCTCCATGGCGGACGCCATCGACCGCGGGCCAGAGATGACCGAGAAGCGCGACGGCGTGAAGAACGCCGAGAGACTGAAGACGGGCATCAAGTTTGTGGTGAACTACGCCGGGAACTGCATTACCAACCAGAACTCGGACATCAACTGGGTCCATGACATCATGGCCGACGACACCAAGTGCGAGTTTGTCGTTGGCTCAGACATAGTCATGTGTGACTCCATGAAATACTGCGATGTCATCCTGCCTGACATCTTCCGCCTGGAGCAGGAGTCCATGATAGGCACGGGTGGCGACGCCGCCTACATGATAGCGGGGTCCCGGCCCTATGGGCCCAAGTATGAGCGCAAGAGCGCTTATGAGGCCATTACCCTGGTAGCCAGGGCTATGGGTGTCGAGAAGGACTTCACGGACGGCAAGACCGAGGCTGACTGGATCAAGAGCCTGTATGAGACCACCCGCTCAAAGGACGCTTCACTGCCAACGCTGGAGACGGCACGGGAGAAGGGTGTGTTCACCCGCAAGAACCCCAAGGGCTGCAATATCGCGCTGGAGGCGTATCGCAAGGACCCCGTGGAGAACGCCCTGACCACCCAGTCAGGGAAGATTGACATCTATTCCGAGAAACTGGCGGAATACATCGCCGCCCATGAGTTCCTGCCTGACGACAAGGTCACTGCCATCCCTACCTATGTGCCGGAATGGTACGGCGTCGAGACAACAACGGGTCAATTCCCGCTGGCGCTCTCCGGTTTCCACTACAGAAGCCGCACGCACTCCTCGTGGGGCGGCGTTGCATGGCTCAAGGAGTTGAATCCCCAAGAGCTCTGGATCAACAAGGCAGACGCTGAGCCACGCGGCATCATATCGGGCGATACGGTGCGGGTCTCCAATCAGTTTGGCGTTATGGAGCTTCTGGCCAGGGTAACGCCACGCATCGTCCCGGGCACGGTTGCCACATCCCAGGGTGCCTGGCATGACGCGGACATGAGCGGTGACCGGATCGACAGGGGTGGGAACTACAACACGCTTGCGACCCATCGTCCTTCTCCTTTTGCCAAGGGGAATGCGCAACATACCAACATCTGTCAGGTCGAGAAGCTAGGGTAGAAAGGAGATATCATGAGCATCTATGGATTCTATTTTGATGGTACCCGCTGCACAGCTTGCAAGACCTGTGTGTATGCCTGCAAGGATAAGAACGACCTCAACCTGGGTTTCGCGTATCGCAGGGTGTTCGAATACACGGGCGGGGACACAACAAGGGACGGCGCGGGTGCGATAAGCTCTGACTGCTTCACCTACAGCGTCTCCGTGTCCTGCAACCATTGCGACAATGCCGTCTGCATTGAGGTGTGCCCCACGGCAGCCATGCATCGCGACCCACAGACCGGGCTTATCTGCGTGGACAGCAGTGTTTGCATCGGCTGCGGTTACTGTGCGCTCTCCTGCCCCTACAGGGCGCCTAAGGTTGACCGCGCAAAGGGTCATTCCGTGAAATGCGACGGGTGCAATGACCTTATCAAGGACGATAAGGCGCCGGTCTGCATCCTGGCCTGTCCCACGCGGGCCCTGGGCTTTGGCAAGATCTCGGAGCTGCAGGCTAAGGGCGAGCAGGTCAACATCGCCCCTCTCCCCGAGAAGGACTATACGCTGCCCAATATGTACATCAAACCCAGCAAGGATGCGCGCCCTGTCGGCACAGACAACGCATTCATCGCTAACCCCTTGGAGGTGCTGTAACCGTGGAACATGCATTCGCAGAGTTGCCTCTGGCAACATTCAGTACATTGTCGTCGCTTGGCGCAGGGGCTTTTGTGGTCTTGGCGCTGGCGTTCCTCAGCGGCTCGCTTGGCGACTCGCTTGCCGGCTCACCGGAGAAACTCAAGAAGATCGATCGACTCGCCATCATCCCCATACTGCTGGTGGGCGCCGGCTTCATCGCAGCGATGTTCCATCTTGCCACACCGCAAAACGCGCTCAACGCGCTGAACGGCATCGGGCGCTCCCCACTGACAAACGAGGTTGTCGTGGGACTCGCCTTCATGGTGGTAGCCCTGGTCTATTGGGTGGTTGCCCTTATCGGCAAGCTGGGAGCGGGCGCACGCAAGATCCTGGTCTCGGTGGCTGCCGTACTCGCCATCGCATTCGCGCTCTTCATTGGCATCGCCTACATGATCCCCACAATCCCCACGTGGAACACGCTGTTCGCACCCATCTCGATCCTGGGATACTGCCTTTTGGGTGGGGGGCTGTTTGGACTCTTGGTCCTGCAAGCTGCGGATGCTCTGAAGGATATCTCAACCGGGCCATTCAAGGCATTCACGATAAGCCTGAGTCTTATCGGCGCAGCGGCCGCAATCATAGGCATCGGTGGGCAGTACCTTGTTGCCAGTGGTATCGAGGCGGCAAGTCATCAGGTGGCTGCGGCTTGGCCCTGGTTGATCGGAAGCATAGCGGGGCTGGTATTGGCCTTGGGGCTGGCGATCATCCCTCTTATCCGCAAGCCTTCTTTGGGCATTATCTCGCTGGGGTGTCTGGTTGTCCTCTGTTCCGTTTTTGTCGGTCGGTTGGTGTTCTACGCACTCTACATAACCGTTGGAGTCTAACAGGGCAATGGATAGCAACCCAACCAGCCTATCAATCGCTTTTATCGGCGCCTCCCTTGGCCCCCTGTATCTGGTCGATCCAGAGCAGGGGGCCTGCTCCCAACTGCTCGAAGCGTTCTTAATAGCAGATGCTGAGCAGCTTGGAAGGGAATGGCCCTTTGTGGATGACAGCGAGGCCGCAGCGCTCATAGCCCAGATGAAGCAGGGGCTGGGAGGGGATCCGGATGAGATGGTCTGGGAGTTCAGACGCTTGTTCGCGATTGGCCCAACGCCAAAGCCGGCGCCTCCCTGGGGTTCTTACTACACTGACAGGGAAGGCGCGATCTGCTCTGTTGCCACCCTGGAGCTGCGGCGCTGGCTGGCAGCTCAGGGCATTGGCCAGGCGGCTGGTGACGGCAAGGTGGAAGACCACGTTGGGCATATGCTGACCCTCATGTCCTGGATGGCGCTGAATGCCCCCAACCTGCTACCGGAGTTCCTTAGCAGGCACTTCCTGGTGTGGACGGAGCATTTCCTGGGAATACTGCAGGACTCAACAGCGCATCCATTCTATCTGGGGCTTGCGGCTCTGACCAATGCAAGCCTGTGCGGGATCCGCGATGAGCTTCAGCTTTCGATCACCTATCCTCGCTTCTACCGGTAGGGGGTAGAGGGTTAGGCGTTAAATGGTTATCCTGAAGATTCTTCCTCTGTCGATACTTGGTCTAGTGATACTGTTTGGCGCCGGCTGTGCAGGGTAAGTGGTATTGGCTGAATGCTGTGTGCGTTTGGAGCCTGGGTTTTCTCACAGGATCCAGCTCCTGCATCTCCAGCTTCTTTGGAT
>WRHL01000063.1 GCA_009783245.1 Coriobacteriia bacterium | reverse complement strand
ACCTGGCCTCACTGTTGTCTTCAGCTTACTCAAAGTCTCTACTGGGCCACCCAATACCTCGGGGCCCACCGCCCCATAGATCACGCAGTCATAATCCTTTTCCGCAGTGACCGCCTCATTGATGTCGCCAAGCAGAAACTCGCAGAGGTCGGCAACCTCGAACTCTTTTGCCTTTAGAACGGCATGCTCTATGAACTCGGGAGTCAGATCGATTCCCTTGACCCTGATACCAAGCCTCTGGGCAAGCTTGACCGCCACTGCCCCTTTGCCGCATGCCAAGTCGAGCACCCTTGTCCTCTCTGAAATGCTGACATGCTTCTCGATCAGCTCTATCATCACCTCAGGGTCGCCCCCAAGCTCCCAGAAGTCCTGAAGCAGGTACGGAATGAATGGCAGCAAGTCCATCGTCTCCCAAGACAGTGAACGAGCGAGCTTCTCCAGGGTCTCCTTTGGAATACCATCCATGTGTTGCCCCTCACCTTCTTGCCCTGGGTATTACGATGAATACGCCCTCTGAACCGCCCAAGTATAGCATCCAGTCTAGGGTATTTAGCTGCAGCCTTGAGGGCGTGCCTTGGGGGCGCCAGCTGAGACCTCTACTGCTGACAGCGCCGCAAGGGGCATGATGTTGAAGCATGGAAAAGAGCGGCAGTGAAGAAGGGGTGGCATGTGTGTTGTTGTGGCGTGTATTCCGCCAGCGCCTTCAGCGCCCCCAGCCCGTTAACCTATCGATAATGGCTTGCCCTTGGGTTGAAAGGGTCAGGAACTGCAGGAATTGGAGCTTTGATGAACTTCCAGGGGCCTTGTGTGATATAGGAGGGACTCCCCATATAGGTTCGCAACCGCACTGATCTGAAGAAATACAGTAAAAAGAGCACGCCTACACCAAGGACGAGCACTCCGCCAAGTATTCCAATAACAATGAAAACAAAAGTGGCGCCAGTTGGAAGCAATGGATTCGACAGGCCCTCAAGTGTCGAACAAACCAAAGAACACAAGCCCAATAGCACTGACACAGCGAATACGGTGATCATGTGCCTGTTCCTTCTGATTATCAGGATGGTTGATAAGAATTCGAGCACCCTCTGAGCAAACGAGAAGACCATGTACAGCACGTGACAGAGTGCAGCTACTGCACCTCCAGAATCCATATATGTCTGGATGAGATTCCGGCTCAATGGATAGTCGACCTGGGTAGCGAGAAAAAGGCCAAAATTGACCATGACAATGATGATAATTGCCAGCAAGAAACCTCCAAGGGATTGATATGCATGAGCTTGGTTTTGTTGTGGATACTGAGCTGGTGGCATGGTAGTTGTTAACGGCGCCGAAAACGCAGGAGGAGTTGCAGGAGGAGGGAATAACTCACTGCCGCATACATCACAATAGCGATAATCGTGATGGTTTTCGTGACCACAGGTACAACGTATCATTGCTTCCTCTCCCCCGATCAATGACAAAACGCTCAGGTGGGTACCTCGCCGGTTGCGAGGATCTGGTCGAGGGCAGCCTCGTCCAGCACGGGTACGCCCAGCTGTTGGGCTTTAGTGAGTTTGGCGCCGGCGCCGGGACCAGCCACCACGTAGGAGGTCTTAGCTGAGACGGAGCCGGATGCCTTGGCGCCCAGGGCGCGCAGCAGTTCCTCGGCCTCATCCCTGGTGTGGTTGACCAGTGTGCCGGTCAACACAAAGGTCAAGCCACTGAGGGTCTGCTCCCGGGCTTCCGCGCCGCTACCGCTACCGCCCCCACCCGCGCCGCCTTTCTGCGCCAGCGTCAACCCCGCAGCCTTAAGTTCAGCGACAAGTCGCTGGTTGTCCGGTGTGGCAAAGAACTGGACTACCGTCTGGGCTATGACAGGCCCAACACCTTCTATCTGCGTCAGCTCATCCTGTGTCGCAGCCATCAGCTCCTCAACTGAGGGGAAGTGTCGACAGATGGTCTCAGCCACGGTCTTTCCCACGTTATGGACGCCCAGCCCAAAGAGCACCCGCGCAAAAGGCTGCTCCCTGCTCGTCAGTATCTGGTCATACAGCTTGCGCGCGACGGTCTCGCCCAGCAGTACCGGTTCCTTCTCGTAATCACCGGTCTGTTCGCGTTTCTCACGCGAGAGGGAGCGGACGAACTTCTCCTCCCCCGTCTCAAGGTTTGCCAGCGTATCCACGCTCAGACGGTAGAAGCCGGCAAAGTCGCTCACCAGGCCGCTTTCCACCAGCTTCTCGATGATCTTGGGTCCCAGGCCGTCTATGTCCAAGGCGCCCCGGCTCACCCAGTGGCTCAGGCGCTCCAGCCGCTGTGCGGGGCATTCCGCCGAGTCGCAGCGATAGGCCACACCGCCTGCCTCCTGGTGCACCGGCGAGCCGCAGGACGGGCATCGCGTGGGCATGTCCCAGGCAACCGTGTGCGGTGGGCGCAGGGAGGCAACCGCCCCCAGCACCTCGGGGATGACGTCACCGGCCTTGCGGATGATGATGGTGTCACCCACGCGCACGTCCTTGCGCTGTACCTCGTCCAGGTTGTGCAGGGTGGCGCGGGCCACGGTGGAGCCGGCGACCAGCACCGGGTCGAACTCGGCCACGGGGGTCAAAACGCCAGTGCGCCCCACCTGCACGGCGATGTTGCGCAGGACGGTGGTCTTCTCCTCGGGCGGGAACTTGAAGGCAACGGCCCAGCGCGGGGCTTTGGAGGTGAAGCCAAGCTGCCTTTGCAGGGCAAAGCTGTCGACCTTTATCACCACGCCATCTATGTCATAGGGCAGGTCACCGCGCAGCTGGATGGCCTGTTCGCAGAAGGCGTGGACCTCATCGTCGGTGGTGCAGTGGACGGTGTTGGGGTTGGTGTGGAAGCCGGCCGCCCTCAGCCAGGCAAGGAGCTCCCCTTGGTTGGTGGCAGGAACCGTGGTATCATCCGCCACCGCGTAGAGGAAGGTCGCGAGGTCGCGCTCTGCCGTGATGCGCGCGTCCTTCTGACGCAGCGAGCCAGCGGCTGCGTTGCGGGGGTTCGCGAACAGCTTGGGAGCCTTCCCGGCCGCCTTGGCGTCCTCTACAAGGGCTTCATTGAGGCGTTCGAAGCTCGCGTGCGGCATGTAGATCTCACCGCGGACCTCCACCTCGCCCGACAGGGGCACCCGTAGGCGCAGGGGGATGTCGCGCACGGTGCGCACGTTGGCCGTGACGTCCTCGCCTGTGGTACCGTCGCCACGGGTTGCCGCCCGGATGAGCTCGCCATCCGCATAGGTCAGCGCCAGCGACGAGCCGTCAATCTTGAGCTCGCAGTAGTAGCTCAGGGCGGGCGCGCCACTCGGTGCATCGGCGTCGTCGGGCGCGGCGGCAGGGAACAGCTCGGCGGGCGCATCGGGCGCGTTCAGAGGGTGTGTCATTTTGACACACCCTCCCCCCACCGCCTGGCGCGTGCGCGCAAGCCACGCGTCCAGCTCGGCCAAATCCATCACGTTGTCCAGCGAATACATGCGCCGCGCGTGCGCAACCGACTCAAAGGTCTCCCCCGCCACAAAGCCACCCACACGCTGCGTAGGCGAGGAGGGCACCACTATCTCAGGCCACTGGCGCTCAAGCTCCAGCAGCTGATGCAGCAGCGAGTCAAAGGCAGCATCGCTTATCTCGGGCGCGTCAAGGGCATAGTAGAGATAGCTGTGATGGTCTATCTCTTCTCGTAATAACCCAGCTTGATGTAGGGCTTCCTCCAACGAGAGGTCAGACATCTTCTTCCTCCTGAGCAGCGGTTTGCGTCTCCGTTGATTGTACCGGATTCAGCTGTTCAGGTTTGATGTTGGGGTGATGATAGCGGCTGTGCAGCTTGGTCTTGGTGCCAATGGCGTTCGCGGGGCACCAGCGCAGGCAGGCGTAGCAGGCCTCGCACTTATCGGACCTGATGGGGGCAGGCCCGCCGTTCTCGTCCCCTGTCATGATGATGTTCTGCGCCGGGCAGACCTGCGCACAGATGCCGCATTTCTTGCACTGCTCGTTGACCTTCAGGAAAAGGGATTTGCGGCGTTTCTTGGTATAAGCCATCACCAGCCTGCCCAGAAGTTTGATGGAGCGTCTGAAGGTGTTCTCCTGGGAGTTCGCGATGGCCTCCACCATCTCATCTATCCGCAGCGAGATCTGCCTGAGGCGGCGGGCCATGGTCGCGGATCCCGGGTCGAAAAGGCCCACGTTACCCATGGCCCTGATGCCCGCGCCGTAGTTCAGCCAGCAGTTATGCCTGCCCAAGATCTGGTCGATATCCCAGAACTCGTTGCAGCCAAAGACCGTGTAGGTCGAGACGGCAAAGTAGTAGCAGTCCTCGCGCTTGGGCATCATCTCAATGAAGCCACGGACCATCTCGGGCAGGCAGGCTCGATGGACGGGGAACACAAAGCCCACCTGGTCCGCCGTACGCGCGGCCTCAAAGGGGTCCTCCAGAATGAAGGATCCGGGGATGGATATAGGGTCAGGGGCGTGCAGTTTCTCAGCAAGCTCAAGAGCGACTGCCAAAGAATTGCCAGTCGCGGAGAAATAGTAGATTGCACACGAGGTAGCCATCAGCAATAACGGTACCACGCGGCCCGCGTCCTGTGGCCGCTCCTGTGCCGGGAGGCCGTCCTGCGTCCAGATGCAACGGATAAACGGCAGGGGCTGGTGTATATAACGAGCAAACCGGGGCCTAGCCCCGCGCCCGCTGAAGGGGCGGGGAGAGACCGCGCCTCTTGAGGGCATGCACTGGGCGTGCGGAGCGTCTGCCTCGTTATGAGAAAAGCTGGGTGATGAAGGGGTGATACCGGTTGGAAAAATATTCGCAATAGAGGATAATGATTCTCCCAAAGCCCTAAGAGAGTGGAGCAGGTAAAGATGGCGCAACCCCCTAACCCAAAGACGCCGCTCAGTGTGGAGCAGGCACGGGATATCCTGCTTGAGCAGGTAAAGCTATTGCCGCCGGAGCGGGTCTCCCTAGTTGAGAGTTATGGGCGGGTGCTGGCTCAGGATATCGTCAGCGATATGGACATCAGCCCCTTTGATAATTCCGGCATGGACGGGTTCGCCGTGCGTTTTGCTGACTTTGAAGCTGCCGTGCCAACCGCGGATAACCCACTGACGCTTGAGATTGTGGGCATCATCGCTGCCGGGGAGGTCTATGTGGAGACCCTGCAACCCGGGCAGGCCCTGCGCATCATGACCGGCGCCCCCCTGCCTCAGGGCGCTGACACGGTGGTTAAACTTGAGGACGTCACGGTTTTGGGGCAGACCGACAAGCACCCTGAGGGCAGCACGCTGGTCTGCACAAGAATGCCTAAATACCAGCAACACGTGCGGCGAAAGGCCGAGGAAGCCCGCAAGGGCGACGTGCTGCTGCGCTGTGGCGACCGCATCAGTGCGCCAGGCGCCGGACTGCTGGCATCCACTGGAAACGCTGAGCTTATGGTGTATCGGCGCCCCCGGGTCGCCATCATCTCCACCGGCAGCGAGCTGGTACCAGTAGACACCCTGCCCGGGCCCGGGCAGATACGCAACTCAAACAGCTATTCGCTTGCCGCTGCGGTCATCGACGCGGGCGGCATCCCCACCATCCTGCCCTCGGTGGAAGACACGCTTGAGGCCTTGTGCGCCGCACTCACCGCGGCGCTTGTCGACCACGACTTTGTCATCACCAGCGGAGGCGCAGCAGACGGCGACTTCGACTTCATCACGCTTGCTGTGCGTGAGCTTGGCGAGCTGTTCTACAACAAGGTGAACATGAAGCCCGGCAAGTCGCAGATCTTCGGCCTGGTTGCAGGCACACCGGTGTTTGGGCTGCCGGGCAACCCTGGCGCTGCCTCGGTGGGCTTTGAGGTGCTGATCCGCCCTGCACTGCGCCGGATGCAAGGCATCACGCAGCTTGACCGCCCGCTTGTGCAGGCCGCCCTTGTGGGCGACATGCGAAAACCGCCGGATGCACGGCGTTGCTACCTCCGCGCTCAGTTGAGCCGCGATGAGGACGGGCGCTACCTGGTTGCACAGGATGCCAACCAGTCCTCTGCGCTGCTGGGAGCGCTTAACCGCAGCAACTGCCTGCTTATTGTGCGGGAGGGGCAGGCTGCTCCTCTTGCTGGCGACCCGGTGGACTGCCTACGCCTGGACGTGGAGGAGGGCACGCTCTGATGGACAACAGGCGAGGACAGGGGATACGCATCTTGAGGGGCAACAGGCAGGAGGGCACGCTCTGATGGGCATGGACCAGCACGGGCGCACCATAGACTACCTGCGCCTCTCCATCACCGACCGCTGCAACCTGCGCTGCCTCTACTGCATGCCCGAGGAAGGCGTGCCACCCAAATCCCATGACGCCATGCTCACGCTGGAGGAAATCGCCTCTTTTGTGGCTATCGCGGCGAGCGAGGGCTTCTCGCGTGTCCGCCTGACCGGCGGCGAGCCGCTGGTGCGCCTTGGCGTGGTGGATCTGGTGGCGCAGATCGCCCGCACCCCCGGCATCGAGCGGGTCGCCATGACTACCAACGGCATCCTGCTCCCAAAATACGCGGCCGCACTCAAGGAGGCAGGGCTTGACCGCGTGAACATCTCGTTGGACACGCTGGATCCCCAGCAGTACGCGCATATCACCCGGCGCGGCGACATCAACGGCGTCTTCGCCGGCATCGACACGGCGCTGGAGGTGGGCTTCAACCCGGTCAAGGTCAACGCGGTGGTCATACGCAGCCTGGGCCAGGACCTGTTGGCCTTCGCACGCCTCTCCTGCGACCGCCCGCTGCACATGCGCTTCATCGAGTACATGCCGGTGGGCGCCTCGCAAGGCGAGCATGGCCTTGGCTGGTCCAAGAAGGACACCATCCCCAACGAGGAACTGATCGAGCTGCTTGATGAGCAGGCGCAGGCCGCAGGTCTGGGCAGACTCATCCCCCTCACCGAAGGGTCGCGGCCTGAGGGCTGGGGGCCCGCCCGCTACTATCGGTTCGAGGGCGCCCAGGGCACCGTGGGCTTCATCTCCGCGCTGTCGCGCCACTTCTGCGGCGAATGCAACCGCCTGCGCATCACGGCCGAGGGCAGGCTGCGCCCCTGCCTCTTCAGCGACCTTGAGTTCGACGTGAAGGCCGCGCTCCGCTCAGGTGATAACGATAAGGTCAGGCGCATCCTGCGCGAGGCCCTCACGGCCAAGCCTGATGAGCACCACTATCAGGTGGGGACCGAAAGACTAATGTCGCAAATAGGAGGTTGAGAAAAGAAAATGATGACTGAGAATCCCTTGACCCATTTAGATGACAAAGGCGCCGCCCGCATGGTCGATGTAGGCGCTAAAGATGATACAGAACGCGTTGCCGTTGCGGAAGGGTTCATCGCCATGGCCCCGTCTACGCTGGCGCTTATCGTAGAAGGAAACGCCCCCAAGGGCGACGTCCTGGCGGTGGCGCGCGTTGCCGGCATCATGGCAAGCAAGCAGACCTCGCACCTTATCCCCCTGTGCCACCCGCTGAACATCACCAACGCAACCGTGGAGCTGACGCCGGTGCCTGCGGGTGAACGCCCAGACGGGCGCGTGGGCATCCACGTGCAGGCAACAGTGAAGGTCACCGGAAAGACCGGCATCGAGATGGAGGCGCTGACGGCTGTGTCGGTGGCCTGCCTCACCGTGTATGACATGTGCAAGGCCGTGGACCGCGGCATGGAGATCACAGATATCCGCTTGCTGCATAAAAGCGGCGGCAAGAGCGGGCTGTGGGAGCGGGAGGCCTGAATGGGAACAAACATCAGCTTTGCGATAATCACCTGCTCAAGCACCCGTAGCCTGGCCGAGGATACCGCCGGAGCGGCGCTTGTAGAGCGCATACACGCGCAGGGATGGAACATTACCAGCCACAAGGTGGTACCCGACGAGCGCGCCGCTATCAGCGCGGCCATTGTCGCGGCTGCTGACGCTGGAGTCGCTGTGGTTTTGACCTGCGGCGGCAGCGGCCTGAGCCTGGCAGACGTGACCCCAGAGGCCACCGCTGACGTCTGTGAGCGCAACGTGCCCGGCATCGCCGAGGCCATGCGCGCAGAGTCACTCAAGATCACCGGACGCGCCATGCTGTCGCGCGCGGTCTGCATGCAGCGTGGCAGCACCCTGGTGGTGAACCTGCCCGGCAGCCTGAAGGCGGCTACCGAGTGCTTTGATGCGGTCTATGAGCAGTTCGAGCATGCGGTGCAGATGACCGCCGGAGCCGGCCACTAGCAAAGTGGGACAGAAGGGGACGGTTCTATTTTGGCCTTTTCAAGGCCAAAATAGAACCGTCCCCTTCTGTCCTGAGCCGTCACTGTGCGCCCTCTAAAAAGGGAGACAGAAGGACGCCCCCTCCTGTCTCCCTGCCGCAGATCAGATCCCCAATAGAGTGCTGATACAGGGCCTACTGAGGGAGCGGTAAACCTGGTACCGTGTTGCCTTTGTGACAGCTACAGATCGATGCGCCAGCACTACGACTTGTGAGGCGCAAGGGGGTGTGCTGCAACAAACCGCAGGCGACGCGCTACCGAATAAGAAACCGATCAACTGCCATTAAAGACAACTGTCACTCCCAACTCCCAACCTACCGCTCCCCTCGCAGGCCCTCGTATCAAGGGCTCGCAGACCTACCTCACCACTCGTGAGGCCTGATCAGTTGATACGCGTCGATGTCCAACACAGACGCAATCCTCTGGAGATTCCGAGCTGATGCGTTCACCCTTCTCTGCTCGATTCCCCCAATGTAGGTTCTATGAAGCCCAGCAGCGTTCGCCAATGCCTCTTGAGAAAGGCCGGCCTGCTTTCGATAAAACCTCAGGTTTTTCGATAAGACTTCGAGAATATCCATGCATACCTCAACGTTTGATGAAGATTTTGAATAGTTTGGTGCAGCACCTCATATAAATCGACAGAGTATAAGTAGCAGTTTTTATATCGCTTTTTGCAATGGTCGCACCAATGCATCAGGTGATGATTATTTCAACTGAGGGTTGCGATTGATTGTAGTTTTGGGCAGGCACATAAAAGCCCGGTGTTTTCAGGCGCACCTGGAACTAATAAGCTAAATTATTTAGCAATTTCTATAAAAGGCGAGGCCTTTGCCGTCGCCCTACCTGCTCGTAAGGTAGTTCTTATAGGTCCGTTTCACCTTCTGATGGTTCTTCACAGCTATATAGGCAATCTCCCCGTTATCCATGATGAAATCCTCTTCCAGCTCATCAACGTGGTCCAAATTGACAATAAAAGACCGGTGCGACAGCAGGAAGCGCGGTGAAGGCAACAGTTTAAGCAAGGCCTCAATGGTCATGCTCGTCGAATAGGTCTCTCCCACCGTATAGACCAAAGAGCGTCGGTTGCTCGACTCAATGAAGATGATGTCCTTCATGGGGATGATCACCGGCTCGCTGTCGGTGATGATGGCCAGAGTCGCCCCCTGTGCCTTGTCATGCTTGAGCTTTGCCAGCTCAAGCGCATCGACAACATCCTCATAAGCCAGAGGCTTGATCAGATACTTGTAGGCATTCAGGCGATATCCCTCGCGCGTGAACTCATCGCTGGTTGTGGTGAACACAATGACCACCTGCGTATCGATCTCCCGGACCGCCTCGGCAGTCTGCACACCAGAAAGTCCCTCCATGAAGACATCCAAAAAGAGGAGGTCGTACTTCTCCTTGGCGTACCCCTCTAAAAAGGCATCTCCCGATAAGAACGTATCTAAAGTGTGGGGAATCTTGCTCATCTCTATAAGCGCGGTCAGCACATCGGTATCCACCAGGCTGTCCTCACAAATGGCAATCCGCAGATCAGACTTCACAAACATGGCATCCATCATTTTCGCTCTCCTCCCTCTGGCCCCTCACGCCACGTCCAGTCTACCATTCAAGCGGGATTGCGACAAAGGTCAGCGGCTTCTTACTGCTCAAAGGCGTAAGCAACTGAGATGACGAGAAGTGCGAGGTCCTCCAGGTCGGAAACCGCCAGGTGCTCACCAAGGCCGTGCACGCCGGACATCCCCGTCCCCAGGACCAGGGCCTTGAGCCCTTCGGCTGTATAGATGTTCGCGTCTGAGCCTCCACCAGAAAGCATGGTCTCTGTCTCAAGGCCCAGCTGCCGCGCCTGTTCAAGGACCAGCTGCACCAGCGGATCCTCTTCTGCAACGCTATAGCCGGCATAGTTCATGATCCAGGTGGTTGTCACTTCTCCGCCCAGACAGGTTGTTGCACCCTGTAGTGCGGACTCCAGTTGAGCCTGCACCTGGACAGCCTTATCCTTCTCCATGACGCGGAATTCACCTGTTAGCGTGCAGCTGCCAGGCACGATATTGTCGGCGCTACCGCCTGAGATAGAACCCACGTTGACCGTGGTATGCTCGTCAAGGCGGCCAAGCTCCATATTGCAGACAGCCTCGGCGGCAAGCGCGATGGCAGAGATGCCCTTCTCGGGCTCAATACCCGCATGCGCCGCTTTGCCGGTAAACGCAGCCGTGAACTTGAAGTGGAACGGCGCGCCTACGGCAACCACGCCCGGCTTCCCGTCTCCGTCCAGCACAAGACAGGGCTCCCCGTCAAAACCACGGGAATCCAGGGCCAGCGAGCCCAACAGCCCGATCTCCTCGCATACCGAGAACAGGACGCCTATCTCGGGGTGTGGCTCGTCCGCTTCTGCAAGGCTGCGGACAAGCTCGATGATCGCCGCAACCCCGGCCTTATCGTCAGCGCCCAGGATGGTCGGTCCCTCTGGCCTGACAACCCCATCAATGATGACCGGGCGTATGCCCTCACCTGGGACAACGGTATCCAGATGCGCTGAGAGATACAGCTTGCCCGGCCTGGTTCCCGGCAGGGTGGCAATGACGTTTCCTGTGTTCGATCCAGTCGCAGCCTGGGTCTCATCAACCCAGACCGCACACCCCGCCTGCTCAAGCGCCTGCTTGCAATAGGCAGCTACGGCTGCCTCATAGTAGCTTACGGAGTCTATCTGGACTAGGTCCAAGAAAGTCGCGAGCAGCCTTTCCTTGTTCATGAGGTACACTCCAGCCTTTCCGAGCCCAACCCTTCCGAGCCCAGCCCATCCGAGCCCGGCCCTTCCGCTGCTTTGGCGCCCCGCTCATCGCGGAGCCTGATCGCAGCCCCCACCAACTCACGGAACAGCGGGTGCGGGCGTGTGGGCCGACTCTTGAACTCTGGATGTCCCTGGCAGGCGACATACCAGGGGTGGTCGGGCAGCTCGATCATCTCGACAAGCCGCCCATCGGGCGAGACGCCGCTTATCACAAGCCCGGCATCTGCCAGCCGGTCCCTGAAGACGTTGTTCACCTCATAACGATGCCTGTGCCGCTCATACACAATGGGCGCACCGTACGCTTCATAAGCCTTGGTGCCCTCCTGCAGCCTGCAGGGATAGGCGCCCAGACGCATGGTGCTGCCCAGATCGCCAATGTCCTCCTGCTCAGGGAGCAGGTCGATGACGGGATAGGTGAGCGCATAGCTCAGCTCATCCTCGAACTCAGCGGAGCTGGCGCTCTCCATGCCGGCCACGTTACGTGCATATTCGCAGACGGCCGCGTGCAGCCCCAGGCAGATGCCCAAGAACGGCAGCTCGTTCTCCCGCGCGAACTGCGCAGCCTCGATCTTCCCCTCATAGGCCCGGGTGCCAAAACCTCCCGGAATCAATATGCCGTCCATCGGCCCAAGCACCTTCTCGACACCCTTCTCGACAAGCGTCTCCCCGTCAACCAGATGCACGTTCACCTTGCGCCCATGGTAGACCCCGGCGTGCTCAAAGGCCTCACTGACGCTCAGATAGGCATCCGGCAAAGAGACGTACTTACCCACCACAGCGATATCGACCTCACCCTGCAACTGCTGGCTTCTGTCGACATAGGCCTGCCACTCCTCAAGGTCGATGGTGGACGGCTCCAGCTGCAAGGCCTCTAGCACCTTGGTGTCGAAACCCTGCGCATACAGGTTCAACGGCACCTGGTAGATGCTCTGCGCGT
>WRHL01000062.1 GCA_009783245.1 Coriobacteriia bacterium | reverse complement strand
GAGGTCCATCTGCTCCCATTTCTCCAGCCGCTTGGGCTCACTCACGGGCAGGCCGGCGCGCATGGGGAAGTCGGTCTGGGGCAGGTTCATGGTGTTCTTATAGTCTGTTGCCACGGTTTCCTTCCTTTGGGTAACCAGGGTGTCGCCATATGGTCTAACTGTCTCATGGCGTTGCTGGACATCAAGTCATTCATTTTAGGGCTTGTGCACCCCCAGCGCCAGCGAAATGGATATATCGGCGCTTCGCGTCTTTTGTTATAGTGGTACCCGCACGTTTT
Source organism: Coriobacteriia bacterium (assembly GCA_009783245.1). Classification (GTDB taxonomy): domain Bacteria; phylum Actinomycetota; class Coriobacteriia; order Coriobacteriales; family UBA8131; genus WRHL01. The sequence continues at coordinate 11,711 of WRHL01000062.1, read as the reverse complement.
GCCGTGTTTTCGCACGCTTACACAGGTATCCCTACTTCAGACGGGTTGAGACCCCGATTATTAAGGAGGCGGTTGAGTTGGCAGCTCCCAGCACAGAACAGGTCCGTAATATCGTCCTTGTGGGACAGGATGGGGCAGGTAAGACTTCCTTTGCAGAAGCCATGCTCCATCTTTCTGGAAAGACAAGCCGCTTAGGCACCACCCATGATGGGAAGTCCAACCTCGACTATGACCCTGAGGAGATCAAGCGACAATTCACTATCTCAACCGCCCTCGCTCCCATCCCTTATAAAGGATTCAAGATCAACGTCCTTGACACCTCAGGTTCAGATGATTTCATCGGTGACACCATCGCAGCCATGGAGGCCGCCGAGATGGCGCTCTTTGTTATCGATGCCGTTGCAGGCCCCCAGATCAACACCACCAAACTCTGGCAGCAGGTTGAGCGCAAGCGCCTCTGCCGCGCCATCTTCATCAACCACATCGACCGCGAGCACGCCGACTATGACTCCGCCATGGCCAACCTCATCGCACAGTATGGCCAGCGTATAGGCGCGGTGACCATCCCCATAGGCGTCGACAAGGACTTCAAGGGCGTCATCGACATCATCCGAATGAAGGCCCGCTACCACGAGGGTGGCAAGGAGCGCATCGAGGAGATCCCCGCTGAGTACGCTGATGCTGCCCAGGCCGCCCGTGACAAGCTCTGCGACCTCGTCGCCGAGGCCGACGACGAGCTCATGATGAAATACCTCGATGGCGAGGAGGCCCTCACCCAGCAGGAGCTCGAAAGCCTGCTCGGCCTGGCCATCGCCCAGGAGCTATTCATCCCCGTCTTTGTCGGCTCCACCCTCATTGAGCAGGGTATAGAGGGCATCATGGATGACATTGTCACCTACTTCCCCGCCCCTGACGCCCACGGCCCTATCCCCACTGTTGATGGTGAGTCCCTCAGCATCGATGCCCAGGGTGAACCCGCCTGCTTTGTGTTCAAGACCGTCTCGGATGCCTTTGTGGGCCGCCTCAGCTTTGTGAAGATGATCAGCGGTGTCCTTGAGCCGGGCGTTGAACTGATAAACGCCAAGACCAAGAAGAAGGACCGCATCGCCCACATCTATGTCATGACCGGCAAGGAGAACGAGGATGTCAAGTCGGCAAAGGCCGGCGATATCGTGGTCATACCCAAGCTGGATGCCCACACGGGAGATACGCTCTCCACCTCGGGCAAGATCGAGATCGCTCCCCTTCCCTTCCCTCGCCCGCTCTACCCGGTTGCCATTGAGGCCGCCAACCAGAAGGATGAGGATAAGCTGGGTGACTTCTTAGCCAAATACGCTGACATCGACCCCTGCGTCACCTTGCACCGTGACGAGCAGACCCACCAGACCATTGTGACCACCTTGGGCGAGGGCTCGATAAACCTGATACTCTCACGTATGAAGGAGCGTAACAACATAGAGGCAAAGCTGCTTGAGGTCAAGGTGCCCTACCGCGAGACCATCCGCAAGGTCTCCCAGGCCCAGGGCCGCCACAAGAAGCAGACCGGCGGAGCTGGGCAGTTCGGCGATTGTTACGTGCGCCTGGAGCCCAACCCCGGCGGTGGCTACGAGTTCCTTGATGAGGTTGTGGGTGGACGCATCCCCCGTGGCCTGATCCCCGCTGTGGACAAAGGCATCCAGGGCGCCATGGTTGAGGGCTACCTCACCGATGACCCCTTTGTCGATGTCAAGGCTGCCGTCTATGACGGCTCCTACCACCCGGTGGACTCCAACGAGATGGCGTTCAAACAGGCTGGCCGCCTGGCTTTCCGCAACGCCTGCGAGAAGGCTGACCCCTACCTGCTCGAACCCATGGCGAATATCGAGGTCACCGTCACCGACGAGTACAACGGCACCATCCTCTCAGACTTCTCCACCCGCCGCGGCCGCGTTACCGGCACGGCAACGGATGAGCGCGGAAATTCAGTGATAAAGGCGCGTGTCCCTTACAAGGAGGTTGTCACCTATGCGCGGGACCTGCGTTCCATGACCCGTGGTATAGGCTCCTACTCCCTGGAGATCGAGGGATATGAAGAGGTTCCTGCTGATATCTCCAAGAAGCTCATTGCCGACTACCAGGCTCGCCGCGAGGAAGCCAACAAGTAGAGATAGCGCTTGGTTTTCTCGTATAGTTTGGAGTTAGCGGCACATGACAGGTATCCAGATCGCAGCCATCGCCATCTTTGCTGGCGTGATGGTCCTCATCATCACTGAGAAGGTCCATCGCTCGCTGGCTGCGCTTTTGGGTGCGGCCGTTGTCATGGTTACGGGGATAGTCCCCTTTCATAAGAGCATCGAGCATATAGACTTCAACACGCTGGGCGTATTGGTGGGTATGATGCTCTTTGTGGCCGTCATGAAGCGCTCTGGCATCTTTGAGTACATCGCTATCAAATCCGCCAAGCTGGCCAAAGGGGATCCCTGGTACATCATGCTGGTACTGGTTATCATCACGGCCGTGCTCTCAGCTTTCCTTGACAATGTTACAACCGTTTTACTCATCGGTCCCATGACCTTCATGATCTGCCGAGAGCTACAGCTTAATCCCGTACCCTTCTTCATCACCCAGATCATCGCTTCGAATATCGGCGGTACAGCGACGCTCATCGGCGACCCCCCCAATATCATGATCAGCTCTGAGACTGGTTTCGCCTTTATCGACTTCATCATGATCGATGGGCCCATCGCCCTGGTGATCCTGGCGGTGACCATAGTCTGTTTCCGTTTTATGTATGGTCGGAAACTCAAGGTGGAAGACGAATACCGCGAGAACATCATGGCGCTGGATGAGAGGGAATCCATTATCTCCAAGAGCCTGTTCATAAAGAGTGTCGTCATGATGGTCTTTCTGGTTGTAGCCTTCATGCTACATGGCGCCCTACACCTGGAATCATCGGTTATCGCACTCTCCGCAGCCGCCATCATGATCCTCATCGGCAGACAGGATGTCGAGGAGACCATCCATGACGTCGAGTGGGCGACCATCGGTTTCTTCTGCGGCCTCTTCATTGTGGTTGGCGGCCTGGTGGAGACCGGACTTATCGACACCTTCGCTCAGTTCCTGGCCACTTCGACGCATGGTCAGGAGGTAGCGGCTATCCTTGCTATTCTGATCGCCTCAGCAATCCTTTCTGCCATCCTGGATAACATCCCCTTTGTTGCCACTATGATACCGGTGCTCGTAGCCATGGAGGGCATGGGTATCGACGTGGTGCCGCTCTGGTGGGCCCTGAGTCTGGGAGCCTGTCTGGGCGGGAACGGCACCCTGATAGGCGCCAGCGCCAACGTGGTGCTCTCCGGTATTTCCAACCGCGAGGGCTATCCGCTGACCTTCATCAACTACCTCAAGGTGGGCGCGCCCATGATGTTCCTTTCGATAGCAATCGCAGGCGTCTACCTGGTACTCCGCTTCTGCCTGTAGGAACATTTTCTCGCGAACACCTGTTCGCTCTATGGTAGACTGTGCCTATGGAATATGAACTCACAGATCTGGAGTTCCTTGAAAGCCTTGCGCCCTGGGAGGGTCCGGCCATCATCCTGCTTGACCTCGACGCTTTCTTCGCCTCAGTCGAACAGCTCGACCATCCCGAGTGGCGAGGTAAGCCGGTAATAGTGGGTGGCGACAAAGACAGGCGCGGAGTAGTCAGTACCTGCTCCTACGAGGCACGCAGATTTGGCGTGCGTTCGGCCATGCCCTCCGCCCAGGCAGCGCGACTCTGCCCCAATGCCATCTGGACCCCCGGTAACTTCCCTCGCTATATCGCCCTCTCCAAACAGGTCATGCAGATCATGACCGATGCCTCGCCACGCCTGCAACAGGTCTCCATCGACGAGGCCTTCCTTGACATCTCCCCAGGACGCTTTGTCAAGGATCATCCCGTCAGGCTTGCACACCAGATACGCGCGCGGGTAGCTGAGTTGGGAATCACCTGCTCCATAGGACTCGGTACCTCGAAAAGCGTCGCCAAGATAGCCTCAGACAGGGACAAGCCAAACGGCTTGACCGTGGTCTTCCCTGGTAGAGAACTCGACTTCCTTTCCCCGCTTCCCATTCGCACCATGTCAGGCGTCGGTAAACAGGCGGAGAAGCGCCTTCATGAGTTTGGCATCTTCACCTTAGGAGAGCTGGCGGCAGCCGACGAAGGCCTGCTCAGGGGTGTCTTTGGCAAGAACTCGACCCTGATGCGCAACCGCTGCCTGGGTATCAATGACTCAGCAGTACTCTCTGATGATGAGGTCAAGTCGGTCTCCAATGAGATGACCTTCTCAACCGATCTCATTGAACGACGCGAGATTGAACAATCCATATCCATGATAGCTGCCAAGGTAGCCCGCCGTCTGAGGCGAAAGGGCCTGGCTGGTTATACCATCAGCCTGAAGGTCCGCTACAACGACCTCACTATAGCCAACGCCCAGCATACCTTGGACCACCCTGTTGATGACGAACATGACTTCAACCCTGTGCTTTTCAACCTGATAGACCAGGTATGGCAGCCCGGTATAAAGCTGAGACTGGTGGGTGTGGGCATCTCCTCCTTTGATGAGAGGCCCCAGCAGCTGAACCTCTTTGGCGATTCCTTGGAGCTGACACCGCAGAGGAAGCCAGTGCAGCAGAAACCCAAACGCTCCCTGGTAGAGGCGACTGACAAGGTGAAGGATCGGTTCGGTGAAGATGCCGTTGGTTATGGTCGCGAGTTGCGTTTCAAAGACCGCGACACCGGCACCATCGCACAGAAGAAGGACGATTACAAAGACCCCCTCAACCCAGATTCACTGAGCTAGGGCCACCAACTTGGCTATACGCTCTGAGTACTCGGGATGCTCTATCCCGGCTTCAGCGAGGTCGATGAGTGGGGCGTCACTCCACAGGGCCTCAAGACGATAGAACTCCCTGAGTTCAGGTTGGAAGATATGTACCACAAAATCACCATAGTCCAAGAGGACCCAAGTCTGCTCATCCACCCCTTCACGGCCAATAGGCTTGATGCCGGCCTCTTTTCGCAGGACTTCCTCCACGGAATCGGTTATGGCATCAACATGGCGGTTGTTGGCGCCAGTGACAATCACAAAATAATCCGTGATGACTAAAACCTTACGGACTTCCTGGACAATGATATCAGTCGCCTTCTTACTGTCGGCCGCCTTTGCGGCCAGCAGCGCCCAAGCCCTTGGGTCTCCCTGTATTGTCACACGACCTCCTGTTCCCTATCCATACCAACTGGCATCATCAGATGACGAGCCTATCCTGAATACCGCTTATCCTGTCTCGTTCTGCTGCCACACAGGCATTCCAAACCCCCAGGGAATCCGGATGGATGAAGCGATGCCTGCGCAGCAGATGCTCCATACTCATCTCGAATGATTTGAGGAAAAGCGCCTCCAGGGGAACCTTCCCAACAATGACACGTAGCGGAGTCAAATTGCCCTGCGAGCGCAGTGGCTCGATCATATCCGCAACATAGATGACCATATCCAGATCAGTCATATCAGGGGCAGCAGATGTGTGACGGGAGATTGCCTGGATGATGTCATCCTCCAGTTCTGGGAACTGCCTCTTCACAGCAACCGCACCCGTCAGCGCATGAAGCAGGACCGCCATATCCTCCAGACGATCAAGCATCTTGAGACCATACTCCCGCGCTCGGTCGAAGAGCTCCTCATCACTGAGGTTCTTGTCCCAGTCATGCAACAGGCCAGCCAGCCGGGCCTTCTCAACATCAACGCCATATTGCGCTGCCATGGATGCTGCCGTCTCTGCGACACTATAAGAATGCAGAAGGCGGTATTCGTTCAGCCTCTTCTCAAGCAATCGCCGGGCCTGCGCATAGGTTTTATCGTATGCTCCTGAGATGGCTATCCCTGCCTCTGGTAAAGCCCTTGCTCGCGTATATAGGAGCAGGTTGCGTCGGGTATCAGGTAATGGACGCTTCTTCCCTCGGCTATCCACTGGCGCAGTTCGCTTGAGGATATCCCAACAAGCGCTGAGTCGATCCAACACAAGGTGAAGCCGCCATCTGCGGCCAGTTGTATCAGTTCCTCTTCCTTATTGACGCCTACAGTCTCACTACCTTTGACGATTTCCCGCCGCGCGCAAATCAGTGTTACCAAGGCTGCAACCTCTTTGGCTTCCTTCCAGCTGTTGATGTCTGCAACAACATCTGCGCCGACTATGAGGAACAGCTCTACCCTATCCTCATAACGCTGTTTTATTGCGCGCAGTGTATCTATGGTGTAGCTGACTCCTTCGCGCTGCATCTCCAGGCGACTGACATCGAACTGCTGGTTGCCGGCTACCGCCACAAGAAGCATGGCATGACGGTCCTTTGCAGAGGAGACCTCGGATCTGTCCTTCCAGGGAGGTATGCCTGAGGGAATGAATAGGATCCCGTCCAGCGCGAACTGCTCGCGTGCCCGTTCAGCGATATGGAGGTGGCCTATATGGACGGGATCAAAGGTACCACCAAAGACACCCAGACGGAAAGGCGTCACAGCCGCATCTATCAAAGGATCGAAACGTTGGGAGATCACCGGATGTGCGTGCTGTAGCGGCTCTTCCCAATTGTTGGGATTCAACGTGTCTGCCCATCCCCTTCCAACACGAATTTGGATGATGTCAGCGCAGCAAGGCCCATAGGGCCGCGAGCGTGTAGCTTTTGGGTGGAGATGCCAAGCTCAGCCCCCAGGCCGAACTCACCGCCATCTGTGAAGCGTGTTGAAGCATTCGCATAGACAGCCGCTGAGTCGACCTCATCTACAAAGCGCGTCACGGCGTTGAGATCCTGGCTCAGTATCGCGTCCGAATGGTGTGTACTGTAGGTATTGATGTGATTGATGGCCTCGTCTATGCCGCTGACACACTTCAGGGATATCTCAAGGCTCAGATACTCCTTGCCCCAGTCCTCGTCCGTCGCCTTGACCAGCTTGCCTTCTATAACCTCGCCCAAGCCAGCACACAGTGCATAGGCTACCTCATCAGCGTGGATGATCACGCCATGCGCAGTAAGCGCCTCAACTAAAAGTGGGACATAGTTCGCCGCCACAGCCTCGTCGATAAGTAGTGATTCAATGGCGTTACATACCCCCGGGCGCTGTGTCTTGGCGTTGATCGCAATAGGGACGATGATCTCCGGGTCGGCTGCCTCATGTACATAGAGGTGGCAGTTCCCCTCACCGGTCTCGATTACGGGGACTTTGGCATTCTCAACCGTTGTGCGTATCAGAGAGGCAGAGCCTCGCGGTACCAGCAGGTCTATCATGCCGTGTAGGTGCATGAGCTCGGTGGTCGCTGCGCGGTCAGTAGTCTCGATGGACTGGAGCCAGTGTTCAGCGAGCCCGGCACTCAATCCGGCCTCATACAACACCTTGGTCATGGAGAGGTTCGAGCGGTTGGCCATTGAGCCACCTCGCAGTATACAGGCGTTGCCGGTCTTCAGCGTCAGCCCCGCCGCGTCAGCAGTCACATTTGGCCGAGCCTCATAGATCATCGCAACCACACCAATGGGCACGCTCACCCTTCGCAGCCTGATGCCGTTGTACAGGGTTCGCCCCTCGAGTATCTGGCCCAAAGGATCGCTCTCCCCCGCCAGCATACGCAGAGCGCCAGCGATATCTGCAATGCGGTCCTCATTCAGCAAAAGGCGGTCGATCAGCGGCTCGTCGGTGCCCTTCTCGCGTGCCGCAGCCACATCTGCCGCATTCTCAGCCAACAGGTAGGCACACTGGCTTTCCAGGGCATCCGCCATAGCAAAAAGCGCCGCGTTCCTTGTGCTTGCATCGGTTTTCGCCAGCTCGCGGGCAGCAGCCTTTGCGCGCCTGGCCTTCTCCAACACCTCACTCATTCCATCTCCCTACCTCAACTGAACCTCTCTGCATTGTATAGCTAACTTCCTTAGAAGACCACCATTTGATCCCGATGGATGACCTCGGTCTGTGCCAGGTGCCCCAGTTGCTCATGCCCGGCCAGCTCCGTGCTCTTCAACCCCGCGGCAAGCGCGAGCTCCTCTGACGAGAAACCCGTGATCCCCCTGCCAATGAGGAATCCATCCAGGGCACGGATGTTGACGGCCTGACCGGCGATGAAACTCCCAGCAACCCGGGTCACCCCTACCGATAACAGCGAACTCCCCTGTTCCCGCAGGGCCTTCACCGCACCGTCGTCAACATAGATGACACCTTTGGCGCTGCCGCTGAGGGCGACCCAGAGCTTGCGCGCGCCGGCAGAATGGCGGGTGTCCTCCTGGGCGAAACGGGTCCCCACCTGCTTTCCTGCGGCTGCATCGATGACAGCGTCAGGGACATGCCCCTCGCAGATCACCATGGGGATACCTGCAGCCATCAGCATACGTGCAGCTTCGAGCTTGGTCACCATGCCTCCACTACCGCTCAGGCTGCCTGACTCCCCTGCCGCATTGACTATCTCCTCGGTAAAGGAGCCTACGTTCTCAAGCAGCTCGGCGTCCTCTACCAGGCGGGGATCAGCAGCATACAGCCCCTCTATGTCGCTGAGCAGTACGCAGAGGTCCGCCTTCACCAGGATGGCGACCTGCGCAGCCAGGGTGTCATTGTCACCAAAGCGGATCTCATCAACAGCCACCGTGTCATTCTCGTTTATCAGCGGAACCACGCCCAGCTCCAGAAGCTTCTCTATGGTGTCGCGCGCGTGCAGGTAGGTTGACCGGTTCTCTATCTCAAAACGGGTGAGCAGTATCTGCCCAACCTTGAAGCCCCTGTTCGCAAAGACCTGCGCATAGACCTTCGCAAGTTCCAATTGACCCACCGCTGCGGCAGCCTGGAGCACCGGCATGCTGTTCGGCCGCTGTGGCGGCATACCAAGCGCTTGCAGCCCTGCAGATATGGCAGCCGAGGTCACCAGGATAACCTCCGAGCCCTGCTCGCGCAGCCTCTGCACCTGTGCTGCAAGCTGGTCGATGTAGGGAAGGTCTATCCTGCCCTGTGTATCGGTGAGTGTTGAAGAGCCTATCTTGATCACTACCCGCTTGGCTTGACTCATGCTTCCTCTTCCTCATCATATCCCGCACGCTCAAAAGCGAAGGCACGGTTCAGTATGCGGATCTCATCCCCATCACGCGCACCTGCCTCGATCAGCGCCTTCTCCACGCCCTTACGCTCAAGGCGCCTTTGCAGATAGGCTATCGCCTCTTCATTATCCCACTCGGTCTGCAGCACCATGCGCTCGATTGCCTTGCCCTCCACAACAAATACCTGACCACCAAGCGGAAATACCTCAAACTCCTGATCGCGCTTCACGCGCTGGCGCTCCCAAACCTGGTCATACTGAGGCGTGGAGGCAGAGAGAGAGGCGGCGGCGGCCCGTAGCTCGAAGACCTTCTGGGCAGTTGCCGCGATCAGGCTGTCGATCCCTGCACCTGTCAACGCCGAGACACAGAACAGCTGTGTTGGATTGAAGTCATCAGAGAACTCATTGCCATCCACGGCTTCAAGCGCCTGCTTTTTGAGGTAGTCCTTCAGGCGTTGCTGAATCCCAGCGGTGTCTGCTGCGTCGACCTTGTTCAGTACGATGATCTGCGGGCGGTCCTTCAGCTCAGCCGCGTGGCGCTCCAGTTCCAGGTTGATCTTGATGAGGTCATCCAGCGGATCGCGGTCCTCCCAGCCCCCTGTCGCATCCAGCACATGCAGGATAAGTGCGGTGCGCTCAACATGTCTGAGGAACTCATGACCTAAACCCTTGCCTTCAGCCGCCCCCTCGATAAGCCCTGGCACATCCGCTACCACAAAGCTGTGCTCCTCGGTGTAGACCATGCCCAGGTTCGGGACTAGAGTGGTAAAGGGGTATTCAGCGATCTTAGGTCGAGCAGCGCTCATACGGGCGATGAGTGATGACTTCCCCACCGATGGCATGCCCACCAGGGCTGCGTCTGCCATCAGTTTCATCTCAAGCTCGATCCAGGCCTCCTCGGCCGGTTCTCCCAGCTCTGAGAATGCCGGGGCACGCCGTGTGGAGGTGACAAAATGTATGTTACCGCGGCCGCCCTGTCCGCCCTTTGCGACAATGACCCGCTCACCGTCATGTGTGAGGTCAGCGAGCAGCAGGCCCGCCTCCCTCTTCTCCTCGTCATACGCTTTAACCTGGGTACCAACCGGCACTTTTAGAATGAGATCCTCACCATTTGCGCCATGCATGCGGGAGCCCTTGCCGTGGGTCCCCCGCTTGGCTTTGAAGTGGTGCTTGAAACGGTAGTCGATAAGCGAAGAGACACTGTGGTCTGCCTCAAGTATGACGTCGCCTCCCTGGCCGCCGTCTCCCCCATCGGGCCCGCCCTTGGGCACAAAGGCCTCCCTGCGGAATGAGGTGCAGCCAGCGCCGCCGTCCCCCGCCTTGACGTAAATATGTACCTGGTCTATGAACATGATCCAACCTGTAAAAGCCCGTCCCTGATTCTTGCGAGTACTGTATTCCTTTGGTTCCTCAAATCAAAAGCCCCGTCAGGCATGCGCGCGACAGGGGCTCGTTTTCCGCTGGTTCCATTGAAAGAAAAGGCCCGTCAGACCCTTTCTGGTCGAACGTGCACTTTCCGCTTATCTCCTCTTGTGAACTCAAGATAGCCCTGCTTGAGTGCAAAGAGTGTGTCGTCGCTCCCTCGCCCGACGTTCTCGCCAGGATGGATATGGGTGCCGCGTTGGCGGACTATGATATTGCCGGGTTGTACAAGCTCGCCTGCGAACTTCTTCACGCCAAGACGCTTAGCTTGTGAATCGCGCCCGTTTCTCGATGAACCGAGACCTTTCTTGTGTGCCATGGTACTTGCTCCCTACTTATCTTCCTTGTCAGCTACCGGTTTCTTGGCAGCAGGTTTCTTTGCAGCTGGCTTCTTCTCCACTATCGCCTCTACCTGAGCTGCTTCCTCTACCTTCTTGGTAGCAGGAGCTTTCTTTACTGCAGCCTTCTTGGCTGGCGCCTTCTTCTCGTTATCCTTCTTCTTTGACTCTGCTTCACCTGACAGGCTTATGCTCTTTACACGCAGACGCGTCAGTTCTTGCCGGTGCCCATTCAGGCGTTTATATCCTTTACGTTTCTTGAACTTGAAAACAAGTTCCTTGTCACCCTTGAAATGCTCGACAACCTCAGCGAACACTTTTGCCTTTGCGACCTCGCCAGCCTCAACCTCAACCTGTGAGCCATCTGCAATAAGCATGACATCCAGCTCAACCGTGTCTCCCGGTGCAGCGGCAAGCTTCTCAACCGCGATAATATCGCCCTCGGCGACTTTATACTGCTTTCCCCCAGTAGTGATAATTGCATACATGGATTGTATCCTTCTTGTTTGTTCCTCAAATAAGCGCAAATGGATACTTTATCAGTGGAAACGCCCTGAGTCAACGAAAAAGCAGGTGAAAAGCAGGTTCGAGTCCTACCCGGGGAGCCAGAAAAACACAATGCCCCGCCTAAGCGGGGCTTTGTTGTTTAGATTTGTCGGGTAGGACTCGCCGATCGTTCGCTGCGCTCACGCTCTCCCACCTCGCTCACTCCGTTCGCTCGGTCTCGCGCCGGGCGGCGCGCCACCGGCGCCCCGCTTTCCGTCGCTCCCCTTCTCAGGTTCGAGTCCTACCCCGGGGGCCAGAAAAACACAAAGCCCCGCCTAAGCCGGGCCTTGTTGTTTTTTCTGGCTCCCCGGGGAGGACTCGAACCTACAA
>WRHL01000061.1 GCA_009783245.1 Coriobacteriia bacterium | reverse complement strand
TTCCCTGGGCATCGCGGGAAGCGGATGGGAATTCCGCGCTATCCCAGTAGCCGTGAAGCTGACAAACGGGCGAAGACCCACTGCGCAGGAACTGCGTGGGAAGGGGCCCTAGTAGGAAGAAGCCAAGCCGGCAGACCTGACCAGGGATTGGCACGGGAAGCCCTGCTTCCCTGAGACTCTCCTGGAGTAGAGAGCGGGTGCGGCTTTGGCGCTGTGCGCATGTCATTCCCCCAGATGAACTCAACTCCATAAGAGACTCAAAAAAATTATGTGCACGTTCATTCGCTGTGACAGTTGCAGGGTAATGGCGGGCACATCCGTAGATTGCCACGCCGTGCTGCGCACGGCTCGCAATGACGGGAGTTTTATGACAAAGGGGACGGTCCGTTTTGTCACATTCTTGATGTCATGACAAAGGGGACGGTCCGTTTTGTCACATTCTTGATGTGAAATAAGAGCGAGAAAAGGAGTTCTGATGACACGTAAATACCTCTTGGTGCTGTTGAGCGCTGTGTTGGCGCTTGCACTGCTGCCGCTGTTCGCTGGCTGTGGCAGCCAGAATAACTCCGGCGGAGGTGGCGGTGGAGGCACCGGCGTTGGTAGCGGGACATCCGGTGAAACGGGTGCAACCGGTGCTGAGGGGACCATCTCGGTCACCGACATGACCGGTAGGACCGTCACGCTGGACAAGCCGGCAGAGAAGGTTGTCGCACTGACAGCTTCGACCTGCGAGATCGTCTATGCGCTGGGAGCAGGCGATACCCTGGTGGGCCGTGGCGAGTACTGTGACTGGCCTGCTCAAGCGTTGCTGTTACCCACGGTGGCTTCTGGCATGGAGACCAACGTTGAGCAGATCATCGCCCTGCAGCCGGACCTGGTGCTCATGGCTACCATGAATCAGTCGCTCGATCAGGTCAAACAGCTGGAGAACGCTGGCATCCACGTCTATGGCACAGATGCGCAGGACATCGCCGGCACCTATGAGTCCATCCTGCAGATAGGGCAGCTTTTGGGCAGGGATGCCCAGGCACAGGCCCTGGTGGATGACATGCAGGCCACCTTTGAGCGGCTTTCTGCCGATAAGAAAAGCGGGACCATCTACTTTGAGGTCTCACCTTTGGAATACGGGCTTTGGACCGCAGGGAGCAACACCTTCATGAACGAAGTCGCAGAGCTCCTGGGCTTGGAGAACATCTTTGCCGACCTGGATGGGTGGGCCGAGGTCTCCGAGGAACAGGTGCTCCAACGTAACCCCGATTATATAGTCACCATTAGCATGTACTTTGGCGAGGGGCCAACGCCGGAGGAGGAGATACTGGCTCGGCCGTCCTGGCAGAACATCACCGCCGTGAAGGGCGAGTGGGTCCTCAACCTGGCGAACAACGAGCTCAGCAGGCCTGGCCCACGCCTTGTGGAGGGCGCCGAGATGCTGTATGACTTCGTAGGTGGCCGCAAGATGCGGCCGTTGATATAAGCGTTGGTGCAGGCGTTGATGCAGGCGGTTGCCTGCGGGATAGCTTGAGGGGGTAGCACAGGTGGGCAGTGTGAGGGACACGCCGTGACCAGCAAGGGTTTCAAGGCGCCTGCCTACGTGCTGTTTGCCGTTGTGACCCTGGCAACGGTGCTGCTCTGCACGGCCGTGGGCAGCGTCTACATCCCCCTGCCCGACGCACTGGCAGCCATTTGGAACAGCCTGACCAGCTGGTTGAGCGGCGCTTTCATGGGCACTTCTGCTGCCGCTCCCACAGGTGGGTCTGTCGCCACGGTCGCCGACATCGTGCCCAGCGTGCGCCTGCCACGCGTACTCTGCGCGGGGCTGGTGGGCGCCGCCCTGGCGGTCAGCGGCTGCGCCATGCAGGGGCTGCTCAAGAACCCGCTGGCCGACGGCTCCACCCTGGGCGTCAGCGCCGGGGCCAGCCTGGGTGCGGTGCTCGCCATAGTCTTTGGCCTGAACCTGGCGGCTCTGCCTTTTGCCGGCACCACCATCATGGCCGCACTGTTCGCCTTCCTCTCCCTGCTCACCATCCTGGCCCTGGCCTACCGGCTCGACTACTCGCTTTCCACCAACACCATCATCTTGGTGGGCGTCATCTTTGGCATGTTCGTCTCCGCACTGATCAGCATCTTCATAGTGTTTGCGGGTCAGCAGGCTGCCCACATCATCTTCTGGACCATGGGCTCGCTGCAAGGCAGGGGCTACGAGTACGTGCTCATGCTGCTGTTAGTCCTGGCGGTCTTTGGCGGGATCTTGCTATCACTGCGCCGCGAACTCAACGCCTTTGCCATTGGCGAGGACAACGCCCGCCACCTGGGCGTCGATGTCAAGCGCGTCAAGCTACTGGTGCTCATCTGCACGGCGGCGCTGATTGGCGCGGCCGTCTCGGTGGGTGGGACCATCGCCTTTGTGGGCCTGGTCACGCCGCACATAGTGCGCATGCTCACCGGCCCCAACCACGCACGCCTCATGCCCGCCAGCCTCTTTGGCGGCGCAATCTTCCTCATGCTCTGCGACCTCATCGCCCGCACGGCGCTCATCCCCCGCGAGCTGCCCATTGGGGTGATAACCTCGATTATCGGAGCCGTCATCTTTGTCCGCATCTTCTTTGTTACGCGAAAGGTGAGGTGAGGGATGTGGCTTGGTCTGGACAAGGATATGAGCGCCACTTCAGCCATCCGCTGCCGTTCTGTAAGCGCTGCCCTAGGTTGCCACGTCGCCTCCTATGGAGGCTCCTCGCAATGACGGGTAGGTGATCGGTGTGCTTGAGGTGCAGGGTCTCACGGTGCGTTACGGTGAGCTGACCATTGTCGATGACGTGAGCTTTTGCGTTGAGAAAGGCGAGCGCCTGATGATTGTGGGTCCCAACGGCGCCGGCAAGAGCACGCTGGTCAACGCCATCATGCAGGGCGCGCCTTACACTGGCAAGGTGCTCTTTGAGGGCGAGGACGTGCGGGAGCTCAGGCCCGCCCAATTAGCCCGCAGGCTGGGCATGCTGATGCAGAACCACTTTGTGGGCTACGCATTCACCGTGGAGGAGGTTGTCAGCCTGGGCCGCTATGCCTACGCACGGGGCCTCTTTGCCGCACACTCTGATGATGACGAGCAACACATAGCCCAAGCGGTTGAACGCTGCGGCCTTACCGAGCTGCTTGGGCAATCCGTACTGACACTCTCCGGCGGCGAGTTGCAGCGCACCTTCTTGGCGCAGGTCTTTGCCCAGGACCCGCAGCTGTTGATCCTGGATGAGCCGACAAACCATCTGGACCTGGTGTATCAGAAGCGCATACTCGAACTGATAGAGGAATGGCTGACAGCCAGCGGGAAAGCGGTATTAGCCGTGGTGCATGACCTGACCCTGGCTAAGGCCTTTGCCACGCGGGTCATGCTGATGGACAAAGGGCGGATCGTAGCCCTGGACACACCGGACGTGGCCCTTTCAGATGAGCGGCTGCAGCAGGTCTACGGCATGGACGTGCGCCAATGGATGCAGGGCCTGCTCACCCAGTGGAGCTGAAGAGACATAGAATCCTAGATTGTTTTTGAGATTACCGCTTTGGAGCTGTACACGGTTTCGCCGAGTTCATATCCCAAATCGACGGTTTTGTCCCCTGTGAGCTTAAGATATGCCGAAATATGGTCGGAATATGGCCAAAAATGCCCATTGGTCCTGGCAGGAGAGGACAAAACCGGCGATTTGGGATACGAACTGCAAATATTTGTGTATGCGATGTGACAAAAGGGATGGATGGCATGGCAAAAGGATAACATGACAAAAGGGACCGTCCCTTTTGTCATGTTATCCTGTCTGAGATGGAAATCGATTGAGGGATGACACATGGAGCTGTACATCATCCGGCACGGAAGGACCCGTGCCAATGAGCTGAACCTGTACGTGGGCAGGACCGACCACCCCCTCTCAGAGGGCGGCATCCAGCAGGCGCAACAGTATGCGCAGGCTACGCCCTACCCTCAGGTCGACCGCGTCTACGTATCCCCGCTTGCGCGCGCCCGGCAGACGGCTGCGATCCTGTTCCCCCAGGCCGAGCAGCTGGTCGTCGAGGGTTTCATCGAGATGGATTTTGGCGACTTCGAAGGCCTGCACAGTGATGACCTACAAGGCAACCCCCACTTTGTACCTTGGCAGGAGACCAAGCAGGCGCCCAGCTACCCCAACGGCGAGAGCGGAGCGGACTTCAATGCTCGCGTCCAGACAGCGCTCTCAGAGCTGATCGCCCAGGCCTTTGAGGCGGGAGAGGAACGCCTGGTGGTGGTAACCCATGAGGGTGTGGGCATGACGATAATGGCGAACCGGGCCCGCCCCAAGCTGCCCTTCTACCGGTGGGTCTTCTCCAACTGCGAAGGCTACCGCATACAGGTAGAAAAGGCGGATTGGGACCAGGGGCGCTTCACCTCCTGGGAAACCCTGGGTGGCGAGTCCTGGAAGAACCGGTCCTTCTCGTTCACCCAGAACAGGGACTGCGAGTTCTTCCCCTGCCATGCGGTAGAGGATCCCCGGGATTTCAATTGCCTGTTCTGCTTCTGCCCGTTGTATCATTGGGACGCAGACTGTCCTGGTACGCCGCGCTACACAAAACGGGGCATCAAGGACTGTTCTGCCTGCCTGCTGCCTCATGAAAGGGATAGCTACGGCCTAATAACCAAGAACCTGGGGAGGTCATGAGATGAAGAAGCTCGGCAAGAAGGCCCGTAGGGCGCTTGTTTCTGTCATTGCCGTTGTGGTGGTGGCGGGGGTGGGGTTGGGGATTGCGGGTATCTGGTATTACACCATGATGCATCCCGCGGCGCCCAAGCTGAAAAGCGACGTGATAAAGGTGGCCTGTGTGGGCGACAGCATCACCTATGGCTTTGGCGTCTCGGGCCGCAAGGACAATGCCTACCCGGCACAACTGCAGGCGCTTTTGGGTGATGACTGCCAGGTGCTGAACTATGGGCTGAGCCGCAGGAGCCTGCTGAAGGAGACGACCAAGCCTAACCGGCCCTATACGGCGGAGAAGTTCTATGGGCTTTCGCAGGAGGCGCAGCCGGACATTGTGGTGATCATGCTCGGCTCCAATGACACGCGGCCAGAGAACTGGGACGCCGCACAGTATGAGAAGGAGCTGGAGGAGTTTGTCCTGGTGTATAAGGGTCTCGCCAGCGAGCCGACGGTCTACCTCATGCTGCCGCCGCCCTTCTATGAGCCAAAGACCACGCACAGCAACACGATCCTTGAAGATGAGCTGATCCCGCTCATCCTGCGAGTGGCGGCGAGGACCAACGTGGAGACCATCGACGTGCATTCGGGGCTTGTGAACAGGCCAGAGCTCTTCAACAAAGACGGCCTACACCCCACCGCTGACGGCGCGCGCGTCATTGCGGAGACGGT
This sequence comes from Coriobacteriia bacterium, assembly GCA_009783245.1. GTDB lineage: Bacteria > Actinomycetota > Coriobacteriia > Coriobacteriales > UBA8131 > WRHL01. Next base: position 6,771 of record WRHL01000061.1, on the reverse strand, counting down.
GTACGGGGCGATAACCCGCGGGTAGGCGTGCGACTGACGCAGGGCGAGATCCTTCGACTGTGCTGCCTATGGCGGCCCCGCTCTAGATGACAGGGGCTACTACAGCTGGATGAACCAGCCTTCGGTGACGCCCACGGCCTCTTTGATCTCATCGCGTACCGCGGCGGGCACAGGTTCGTCCACGTTCATGAGGATGAGGGCCATGCGGGTCTTCTCGTCACGTACACCCACTTCCATGGTGGAGATATTGATGTTCGCCTTGCCCATGATGGTGCCGATAAGGCCCAGCTGGCCGGGCTTGTCCACGTACTTCTGGATGAAGATGTATTTGCCGGGGATGAGGTCGAGCTTGTAGTTGAGCACCGAGACAATGCGCAGGACCTCGTCGGGGCCGGAGGTGGTGATGGAGATCTCGACCACCTGGGAGCCTGCGAGCGCTTCAAAGGTGACCTTGTTGGCGTACTCTGACTGCACGGGGCTCTTCTCTACCTTGACGGAGACGCCGCGCTGCTCGGCGATGTAGTTGGCGTTGACGAAGTTGACGGAGTCGTCGCTGGAAAGCGAGAAGATGCCGCGCAGGGCCGCCGTGCCAAGTATGGTCACGTCGTTCTTTGCGAGGCCGCCGTACACCTTGACGGTGAGGGACTCGATGGGCATGGCAGCGAGTTGCGCCAGAATGACGCCGGTGGCCTGGCTGGCCTCGATGAAGGGCTTGACCGCGGTCATCACGTCGTCGGGCACAAGGGCCACATTGACGGCTGTGGGCACCATCTTGCCCTCGAGCCCCAGGCAGACGTACTCGGCGATCTGGATGCCGGCGCGTGCCTGAGCCTCCTTGGTGGAGGCGCCGAGATGCGGGGTCAAGATCACCTGGTCGAGCTCATGCAACGGGGAGTCCAGGCAGGGTTCCTTCTCGTAGACATCGATTCCCGCACCGGCTACCTTGCCGGACTTTATGGCATCTGCCAGGGCTTCTATGTTGTAGATCCCGCCGCGGGCTGTGTTGACCACGTAGACGCCGTCCTTCATCTTGGCAAACTGATCGGGGCCGAACATGCCGATAGTCTCCTTGGTCTTGGGCAGGTGCACGCAGATGAAATCTGCCAAAGGCAGCACGTCATCGATGTTCTCGTAGAGCGTCACGCCCATATCGGCGGCGTGCTCAGGCGTGGCGTAGGGGTCATAGCCAACCAGGTTCATGTCGAATGCCTGCGCCCGCTTGGCGACCAGGGCGCCAATGCGCCCCAGGCCGACGATCGCCAGGGTCTTCTGGTAGAGCTCGTTGCCGGAGAACTTGCCGCGGTCCCACTTGTGCTCCTTCATGCTCTGGTTGGCCTGCGCGGTGCGTCGCGCGCAGGCGAGCATGAGCGCGAAGGTCTGCTCGCAGGCGCTCACGATGTTGGAGGTGGGGGCGTTGCAGACGATGATGCCGCGCTCGGTGGCGGCGGTCACGTCTACATTGTCGATACCCACGCCGGCACGACCGACTATCTTGAGCTTGGCGCCGGCCTCGATGACCTCGCGGGTCGCCTGCGTTGTGCTTCTGACTATGAGCGCCTCATATTCCGGAATGGCGGCAATCAGTTCATCGGGTGTCAGCTCAAGCCGCACGTCCACCTCATAACCGGCCTTCTCAAGCAGCTCGATACCGCCGTCCGCGATCTTCTCAGCAACAAGTACCTTCATGTCCATCCTTTATCCCTCCATGAAGACGGCTTCAGCCGCCCTGATTCCCGTCCCCGGTTCAAACGCGAAGCCCAGCTCCTTGAGCGTCATCTCAAGCGCCGCAAGCGTGGTGATGATGTCGAACTCGCCAAAGTAGCCCAGATGCCCAATGCGGATGATGCGTCCCGCGTACTCATCCTGGCCGCCGGCGACGGTGACGCCGTACTTGTTCTTCATGACGCTGACCAGCTTCTTGCCGTCTACGCCATCCGGCACACAGACGGGGGTCACCGCATTGCCGCGTCCCTCAGCAGGGGCGAACAGCTCGAGCCCTAAGGCCTCGCAGCCCTGGCGGGTTGCCTCGGCGAGGCGGGCGTGACGGATGATGGTGTTCTCAAGACCCTCCTCGCGGATCAGCTTGAGAGCCTCAGCCAACCCCAGCACCAGCGACACGGGCGGGGTGAACGGCGTGGTGTTCTGGGCGAGGTTCTTCTTGTACCTCATCCAGTCAAAGTAGAATCTGGGCAGCGTAGCGCGCTCGTAGGCCCTCCACGCCTTGGGGCTGACGGCAACGGCGGCCAGGCCAGGCGGCAACATCAGACCCTTCTGCGAGCCGGTCATGACCACGTCAAGATGCCATTCATCGGTCTTGCACTCCACAGCGCCGATACCGGTGATGCTGTCCACGATAAGCACGCAGTCCGGGTAGTCCTTGACTATCTCTCCCACCGTCTGCACGTCATTGAGCACACCGCTTGAGGTCTCGGACTGGGTGATGATGACACCGCGCGTATTGGGATTCGCCTGGAGGAAAGCCGCGACATCTGCCGGGTTGACTATCTGCTGCCAACCATACTGCAGCACGTTGACGTCCAGCCCGTAGGTCTTGGCGATGAGCTCCATACGTTGCCCGAACTTGCCGTTATGACAGACGACAACCTTGTCGCCCGGGCTGAAACAGTTGACGATCGCAGACTCCATGCCCCCGGTGCCGGAAGCCGCAAAGAGGAGCACGTCGCTCTTCTCGGTCTGGAATACATACTTGAGGCCTTCGACGCACTCCCGTATCGCATTGTCGAATTCTGGGGTGCGGTGGTGGATCATCGGCCGGGCCTGTGCGAGCAGCACCTCACTGGGGACCGGCGTTGGCCCCGGGGTCATAAGGTAGTTCTTCTTCATGCTTTCCCTCTCGATTGGACTACTGTGGGCGGATGTAGAGTAAGCTGTAAGTATACCGTTATTGGCGCGGATTTGCGCCATCGTGCGCCTGGGGAAGCCACTGAAAGCTGCGGAAAGCCGCAGAAAGCCGCAGGCGTGGTATGGCCAAAAAGACGGGAGGAGCTATGACGATCCTGGAGGCGTTTGCCGTTCCGCACCCGCCCATCATCATCCACGGGGTGGGCCACGGCGAGGAGCACGGGGCACAGGCGACGCTTGACGCCTTTGCGGCTGTGGCCGGGCGTATCGCCAAGCTGCAGCCCGAGCTCATCATACTCACCACCTCCCACGGCAACCTGTACCGCGACGCGTTGAGCATCACCACGGGAGCTGAAACCTGGGGCGACCTTGCGGACTTCCGCGACCCCACAGACCGCCTTGAGCTGCGCCTTGACGAGGACTTCATCAGCGCGCTCATCCTGGAGGCCGAGAAGGACGGGTTGCCTTATGTTGCGGGCCCTGAACCCAGAAACAAGCTCGATCACGGCTGCATGGTGCCCCTGCTCTTCATTGCGCAGCAGCTTGAGGCCAGCTTTAAGATAGCGCGCATCGGCATCTCCTTTCTAGACGAGAAGACCCACTACCGCATGGGGCAGTGCATCGCCCGGGCAGTTGAGGCCTGTGGCCTACGCGCCGTTCTGGTGGCCAGCGGCGACCTCAGCCATCGGCTGAAGAAGGACGGCCCCTACGGCTTCGATCCCGCTGGCCCTCGCTTTGACAATCAGATAACCCAGGCCTTTGCCCGTGGCGACCTTGAGGCGCTGCTGCACTTCGACCAGCGGCTCTGCGAGGACGCCGGGGAATGCGGCCTTAATTCCTTCATCATCATGGCCGGAGCCCTGGACGGCGTCAGTTTTGAGCCTGAGCTGCTGTCCTATGAGAGCCCCTGGGGCGTGGGCTACGGCGTGGCACGTTTCAGTGTGACAAAGGGGACGGGTGAGACAGGGGGGCGCAAAGTGTGTCATGGGGTCGTATCTGTCGACACATTCTCAAGAGAATGTGTCGACAGATACGACCCCATGACACACTTTGACAAAAGGGACCGTCCCCTTTGTCATCCCCTTTGTCACACTTTTCCCGTGCGGCTGGCCTTTGCCGCGCTTGAGGATTGGCTACTTGGCAGCGACCATCCCGGCGCCTCAACGCCTCGGATCGCAGCCCTGCTGGCCGGCCTTAGCGGCGAGGATCAGGCGACCTATGAGGAACTCTGTGCGCGCCAGGCCGGCGCCTTTGTCTCTTTCCACAAGGGCTCTGACCTGCGCGGCTGCATTGGTACCATAGCGGCTACCCAGGACAGCCTCTTTGAGGAGATCTGCCACAACACCGTCAGCGCAGCCGCGCATGACCCGCGCTTCCCTGCCATCCATGCCGATGAGGTCGATGACCTCAGCTGCTCTGTCGACGTCTTGGGGGAGGCTGAGCCCGTAGCGGATCGGGAGAGCCTCGACGCGAAACGTTATGGGGTTATCGTCACCAAAGGCTGGCGCAGGGGGTTGCTGCTCCCAGACCTGGAAGGCGTTGATACCCCTGAGCAGCAGATAGCCATCGCACTGAGCAAGGCCTCTATCCCACCGCACAGCTCCTATGAGCTGGAGCGCTTTGAGGTGGTACGTTTCGAATGAGCGCGCTTTGCCCCATCTGCCCTCATGCCTGCAGCTTGGCAGACGGCCAGTTGGGCGTCTGTGGCGCCCGTCGGGCACGGGGCGATACGGTGTTTGCGGAGAACTACGGCAGGATCACCGCGCTGAACCTGGATCCCATCGAGAAGAAGCCGCTGGCGCGCTTCCACCCCGGTGCCCGGATACTCTCGGTGGGCAGTTATGGTTGCAACCTCAGCTGCGCCTTCTGCCAGAACAGCGACATCTCCTGCATGCGGGCTGATGCGCTTCCTCCAGGCGCTGGTATCCAGACACCAGAAGAGCTGGTGGACAGGGCGCTTGCCCTGAAGAAGGACGGGAATGTCGGCATCGCCTACACCTATAACGAGCCGCTGGTGGGCTATGAGTTCGTCCTGGACACCGCCAGGCTTGCTCATAAGGCCGGCCTGGTAAACGTCATAGTCAGCAACGGTTACAGCAACGAGGCGCCCTTCAGCCAGCTGCTTCCTCATCTGGACGCGGCGAACATCGACCTCAAGTCCTTTAGCCAGGACTTCTATGACCAGGTGAACGCCCCGCTGGGCCTGGAGACCGTCAAGCGTTCCATTGTGCTTGCCGCGTACTGTATGCACGTTGAGGTGACCACGCTGATCATCCCCGGGTTGAATGATAGTGAGTGGGAGATCGACCAGCTCTCCGCTTGGCTGGCTGGTGTCAGCCCTGACATCCCGCTTCACCTGACCCGTTTCTTTCCCGCCCATCGCATGCTGGACAGGCTGCCAACGCCCCGCGAGACTGTTTTGCGGCTGGTGGGGGTCGCCAAGGCCCACCTGGCCCACGTCTACGCTGGCAACATGTAATCTTTCTGTCATCCTGAGCGAGCCGCGCAACGGCGAGTCGAAGGGCCTGGGATGACAGGGCGTCGAGTCTTTGCGCTATATAACAATGGCGGCACGTTATATGCCGCCATTGCTCTTCCTGGTTGTCAGGTTGCCCCTATTGTTTGGATGTCATATTGGTGATCTGGGCAGTCAGGCCCTTGCTGTTGACGATGCTGCCCTGTACCAATTGGTCGTTAGCGCCGCTGATCCTTTTGGAGTTCTGCCTTTTGAGCGTCTTCACGTAGTTGTCGTATTTACGCAGGTTCGAAATGGTCGCAGGGGTTTCCTTCTCGTGGAAATGCCGCTTGTCTGAGTTGCGATAGCGCGCATACATGATGGAGAAGAACAAAGGGCCAGCCAGGAGCAAGGCGAGGACTATCCATCCACCGTCATCGTCGTCAAGGAAGAAGGCTACAGAGAAGAGCGCGGGGTTGATAGCGCTGGCAAGCTGTAAGAGTAGCAGGTTCATGTGTCCCCCTTTCCTAAAGGAACAGCAACAGGAGGAATCCTCCTGTGACGATGAAGGCGGCTAACTCGACAAGCGCGGATATCAGCAACAGCCGGGGCATGTTCATGGGAACCGAACCCATGGTCTCGCTGGTACGCGCGTTGACGGCAACATAGTGGAGCAGGCTCTTGCCATCGCTTTTCTTCTCGAAATAGGAATACAGCCATACCGGCAGATAGGCGGCCTTCCACAGCCTGCCCTTCAGCGCGGTGCTCTCCTGCTCCCATTGGATGCCCGCGTCATAGTAGGTCGCGGTGGTACCCGCCTGATAGCGGATGACATCTGCGATCTGCGTGTCGACCAGGCCACGGAGTTGGTCGATGTTGGTGTCGCGGCGCTCAGAGTTGAAGCCCTTGAGATAGTTGCCGCTGTAGGGCACCGCATTGTGCACGTCAAAGGGCAGGATGGTGTTGATCACGTTGGTGGTGTTGTTCTTCCTGTCGATCTTGAGCTTGTCAGAGCTCGCCTCAACAGTCAGATCATCTACGAGAAGGTCGAAGTCCCGGCCAATCTGATAGATATCGATGTCATAGACCCTCTTCTGGTCTTTTCCACTGCCAACCGTGTAGGACCGTGCGACGTGTCCAGCGGTTCCCCGCATGTCACTGTGTACGTTTGCGTCAACCACCAGATACGGCAGGTAGACGCCCATGATGTTCTCGGTGGTGAACTCCTTCTTGAACTTGGGATGCGCAAAGAAGGTCCGCTTCTTGACGAACTCCTCGATCTTGGCCTGCGCCTGTTGCCTGCTGAGGTAGAACGGCAGGACAAGGTCGGGCACGGCGCCGTTGGGGATCTGGTTCTCAATGGAGAGTATCTGCCTGCACCAGTGACACCGGGCGGTCATGGCCTCGGTTGTGTCGATGACCACTTCTGAGCCACAACCCTGGCACTTGATGGT
>WRHL01000060.1 GCA_009783245.1 Coriobacteriia bacterium | reverse complement strand
AGGGATCTTGATCGGCTGCTGTTTGGTGTTCTTCCTGAAGGTCTCCGGGGTCAGGCCGGTACTCGCCAAAAAACCGTCATAGGTCTGATTGTTCCTCTGTAGTGACGAGAAGAAATCCCTATAGATATCCTGCTCAGTCAGGGTGACAAGGATCTGGGGTACCTCGCCCTGCAGGCGCGAGGCAAGCTCCTCACTGACCAGGCGGATCTTGAGCGAGGACAGCTCCTGCTTCTTCTGCGCCCTGAGCGAGTCGGTGATCCTGTCCCTGAAATCCTGCACGGAATCGAACTCGATCTTCTCCTTGACCCACTCGTCCGTAAGCTCTGGGCGGATCTTCGCCTTGATCTCCCTGACCGTTGCCACGGCATGTGATAGCGCCGTGCTATCCAACCAGGTCTGCTCGCCAGGCTCCGCGCTGAAGTCGAACTCCTTCTTCTCGCCGATACTCATACCAATGAGCTGCCTATCAAAGGCAGCGGGCATGGTACCCCTGTTCAGCTCATAGGGGATGTTATCGCCGGTCAGCGGCTCGACCCGCTCGTTATCAGAGGTGACCTCAAGCTCCAGATTGACATAATCCTGGGCTTGTACAGGTCGGTCGGTGACGTCAACCAGGTCGATGTAGTACTCGAGCATGCCATAGATCTGCTCTTCAACTTCCTCCGGGTCCGGCTCCTCGCTGGGTAGCTCGATCTGCACCGGCTCATAGGAAGACAGCTCAAGGTGAGGGCGTACGGTAAAGGTGGCGGTGTAGGCATAATCCTTGCCCTCTTCCACCAGGTCAAGTTCTTTTATCTGGGGTTTGTCAAGAGGCACAAGGCCTTCCTGGTCTATCGCAATCGGCAGGCTGTCTGACATGATCTCATCAGTTGCCTGAGCCAGGAAATACTGCTTCCCACCGTAATGGTTCTCAAGAACGCGGCGCGGCGCCTTGCCATGCCTGAACCCCGGGATGCGGACCTTCCCTGCCTCCTTATACGCGGAGTCGATATGCTTTAGCACCTCGTCGGCGCTCATGCTGACCGTCAGCTCGATCTTGTTCTCATCGGTTCGCTTGCTCAAAGTCTCCAAAGTACCCATCGTTCCCTTCAGTTCCAGGTGTTTCACGATAAAACACCGCCTGTTTCCTGGTAGGAACCGCTCCTGCTCCGCCTGTCTCTCAGGCCGGATCATGGTGGTAAGCCTACCCTGATTACATCCCTGTAAACCGTATCACTATAGCACAGTTGACCTGTTCAACCTATCATTTGAAGGCTCTGATGGCTTGAATTCTCGGCTCTTTTCCTATAGTGTTTCTACCGCTCGGTTTAAGAGCGGCAGTAGTTCAATTGGTAGAGCATCAGCCTTCCAAGCTGATTGTTGCGGGTTCGAGTCCCGTCTGCCGCTCCAATATGCTCGTGAGAGCCTTCAGGTTCTCACGAGCATATTTTGCAGACGGGGCTCGAATCCGACAGGGGGAGCGCTGGGAAAGCGGGGCGCCAGTGGCGCGCCGCCCGGCGCGAGACCGAGCTTGCGAAGCAAGCGAAGGTTGGAGAGCGCGAGCCGCTCCAGCGGCGAAGCGATCGGCGAGTCCCGTCTGCCGCTATTTCCAAACTACTATCGTTTGTAAAAAGTGGGTTCACCGTCAAGTTTGATTTAGAGCAGAGTTTCAAGTAGAGTGTAGCAGCTGGTTGACAAACTCATGCTTTTTACGCGCGCCCGTAGCTCAGGGGATAGAGTCGCAGACTTCTAATCTGTTGGTCGGAGGTTCGAATCCTCCCGGGCGCGCCAGTGAAACTATGGATCCCCCGAACGCACAACATTCAGCTTTGCTTCTTTCTAAAAGCCTTGCGCTTTTTGATGGCTTTTACAAGGGATACAGCTGCTCCTATCAGTATGAGCGCAGCGATTACCAGCATAACAACAGGGTGGATGTGGAAGAACAGTACTTTCAGTGACTCGCCTGTCATCAGCCCAAACACACCAGCAAGAATAAGCGCGACAGCAGCAACTAGCACCAGAAGAGGACTCATGATGCCAGGTTTCTTGACTGACAGCGACACAGACCCTTCCGCCTTCAGGTCGATGAAGCCCATGAGCAGCGAACAGACCTTGCCGTTCTCGTCAAAACCAAACCAGACGGGATAGGCGCCATCGCCATAGCCTGTTGAAAATACAGGTATATGATAGTCGGTTCCGGGGACTGTCCAGTCAAGGCAGGAGATGTCCTCAATCCCATCGCAGCAGACCCCTTCCCCATTTTGGTTGTAATACTTCTTCTTTGTGTTCTGCTCCAAGAGGTCTTCAAAGTAGTCGGTGTAGATGTCCTCAAAGTCATCTCCGCGTCTTGCCTCGATGTCAGAGAAGGCGCGCAGGGCAGCAGCTTGCGCCTTTTGGTCACAAATGCAGGCAAGCCCGGCATCGATGAAGAGGCCCAGGGAGGAATCTGAGACAGAGGACTTGTCCGCGTTTTTGCTGTCTGTTTTCTCCTCTCTCTCCAACGCCGACTCAAACCGTACAGCCTGTGCATCGCTGAAGCGGACCCTTACAGCAGCAATGTAATCATAGTCGCCATCAGGGACGGCCACAGCTGCCTCTACCTCATACTCACCCGGCGTCACGCGATAGCTGAAGGGTTGGGCCAGGTCAAAAGTGACAAAGAAGTCGCAGGCAATGAGCTCACCCGTGGGCAAGGAAAGCCTGCCAAGGGACATTCTCGCAAACCGTTGCCCCAAAGCCTCATCTACGGCGAAATACTCGTTGACATCAAAGGCTGTACTCTCAAGAACCCGCTCGCTTGCTCCTTCCATGGAGAAGAGCAGCTCCTCGCTACCGTTAAATAGCCGTAAGTCCGGCCTGCTGGCTATGCCCTCTGTCTCTTGTGCAGCCGCCAACAGGGCACCATGAATGGTTTCTTCCCGCCTCTTGCCCTCACCCTGCATATACTGACATTCAATGATGCAGCTGCAGCCCTCGATCCTGCGCATGGTGTACTCAAAAGGCTCTTCATTCTCATAAGACGCGGATTTGTAGAGATACCTCATTGCCCTGATATGCGAAGCGGTATGCTTTTGCCCATAGACACACAGGGTGGCCTCTGAACCGTCCTTAAGGTGGACGGTGTAGACTTCATCGCCTCTTCTGTTTTGGGTGGGCGGGCTGATGCTTAGTGTAATCGCTTTGAATTTGACGAGAAGCGCCTCGACGTCTGTGTCGCGGCTTGGGGCAAAGAAGTAGGCGCTCAGCTTCTTCTCCACGGCCTTTTTCGCGTTCTTACTGGTGGTAACTCCAGTGCTCATGTTGGTGGTGTTGCCATTGCTCATGATCACACCCCCCCTCGGGTGTTTGTGCTGTGGACGCTGTAATAATGCTTGGAACAAGTGTAACTATTGCGTGGCCGCCTGGTGTCAGGGGGACGGTACTGTTTTGACACCTTTGGTGTCATTGGTGTCAAGGGGACGGTACTGTTTTGACACCTTTATGGTGTCAAAACAGTACCGTCCCCTTGACACCCTTGACACCCCCACCTGATCTGGTGCTGGTGAAGGAGCGGGGCTTTCACTATACTGACAGCTATGAATGACATATCTTTTCATGAATTCGCCAACATGGAGACTATACAGGGAGAGTGTAGCCATGTATTCCCGCCTCACATTCACGAATCCCTGTGTATTGGCCGGATCAACAGTGGCCGCGCCGAGCTTTCAATCCTTGGCCGAATAGAGATGTTATCGGCTGGAGATTGTTATGTCATCCCACCGTACACACTCCATACCCTGTCGTCAGTCACGCCTGGACGCTTCAGCTATCAGGTTATCTGTTTTAAGAGCTTTAACAATCATAAAGGGTTCACGGAAAGTGTTTCAAGCGCAAAGGACTACATAGAGAATACCCGTTCCGGGTTCAGCATAGATGCGCTCTCTGACATGGTTCATGTCAGCAAATACCATCTGAACAGGGTATTCAAGCAGGAGTTGGGTATTTCTCCGTATCAGTTCTATATAAGCCATAGGATAAAAAGGGTTAAGCAGGGGCTGCAGGCTGATCTGCCACTATCTGAGATTGCATATGACTTGGGTTTTTACGATCAGAGCCATCTTTGCAATACATTCCTGAAGCACGTTGGTATTCCTCCAACGCAATACGCCCGTTCGTATCACTACGGCTAAAGGAGCGCTGGAGAAAAGCTGGCAAGGATATACAAGCCATTCTCTTTGGCAGTCACACTGTGAGGTGTGTCTTTGGGGATGACAGCCACTACCCCTGGAACGTAGCCTACCAACTCTCCAGCAATATCGCATTCACCGGTTCCCTGGATGACTTGGTGGATCTCAAACTGTCCGTGATGGACATGCTCATTCAGCGAGCAGAAAGGCTCCAGCTTGACTAAGTGGCTGCTGATCTGCCCCTCGGTCATTTCACCTTTCACCAGATGCATCAGGGAAACACCTGCAAAGGATTTATGCGGAATATAGTCGTTCTTACCCGAAGCTGATTCGAACTGCTGTGAAATGCTCATGATTCCCCCTCCTTTTCAACTGATTGTAAGCCAAGTTGGGACAGGAGTATTGCAAATAATTGCGGTATCTAGTGGCTCCCTAAAGGAACGCGGAGATGGACACAGAAGAACCCTTTGTGTTCTTTAAGGTGCGTCATCACAGCAGTAACTCGCGCAATTCCCTGCGTCTGATGGTGAAGTCGGAATCCCTGATCTGTATCCTTCTCCCAAGCTTCAAGGCTAATTGACGGGCGGTTTTATCGAACTCCGCTTCCCCGAAAACCTGCTTATCCGTTACCGTGACCACATCAACACCGCTTAAAGCCAGGTTGCCTCTCCGTATGGAATCATCGGCAATACTCTTTGAATCCGAGTGGAACAGGCTACTGTCATACTCTGCAGCTACCGCAAAGTCTGGCCAGAGCAGGTCACATTTGTAGAAGCGCTTACCCGAACCTTTCATAGCTAAAACCTTTGGGTCGACACGCCTGTTCATCTCTGGAAGAGGGAAGCCATAACCTCCCAGCCTGAACGGCATAACCAGAAGAATCGCAAGCACAGTCTCCATTGGAGAGCCGGAACTGTCAGCAATGTATTGCAATGCCCTGCACGCCCGCTTTACCCCATGCCTACCAGACATTTGAAAGGCAAAAGCTGCAAGCTTCTTTTTGTCGGTTAATGGCTCGACATTGTATGTGGTCTTGCTGCTGCTGCCAGGAGCTTCTGCTGATATTCCGCCTGCAGGTGATGAGTAGGTACCGCAGAGCTCATATCCCAATTCGATTAGCCGAGCCAATGGCAGCTCACCGGCCATTTGGAAGAAACAGAGTTCGGGTGACGCGACAAGAAAGCCCTCGCCTGTATTGACAAGGCATCTATCTGGCATTTTCCCTTTGAATACATGCGGCTTGAAAACCTGCGATGCTCGTCTTGAGTCGGCACTGCTTACTGTTATCTCTATCGGTAGAGATAGCCCATGTAGATTTCCTTTAAATAACGTAGAAGCCATGGGAGGAGAGACAGGCGCCTGCCTTGCACGCTGGCGGTGTTTGTTAGCCTCGCGCGCTTTGCCGTTGGTGCGCCAGTACCGCAGCGCCGACGTATGGGTAATCAGGATCTCCATGCCAAAAGTCTAGCATAAATGAGCGAGATTGACGATTGTGCACGACACTTCGCTCTGTGGAGCAGTGAGGGTGAAGTAAGCATGGGGCTCGACACCCCTCTGACCAGCGGTTTTACTATACGAGAAAAAATGCGGTTTTCCCTACGTATCGTTGTATCGTGCACTATCGTCAATCTCGCTCATTTTCTCAAGGTTTTTGGCAGAGGAGGTTCGAGTCCTTTCGCAATGCAGATTGGGGTTGGTGATCAAAATGATCACCAACCCCAATCTGGTGCGGGCGAAAGGACTCGAACCTTCACGAGTTGCCCCGCCAGGACCTAAACCTGGTGCGTCTGCCAATTCCGCCACGCCCGCACGTATGTGGGATTCTAGCATTGTTTCTGTGATTGCGCTTTTGCAATGGGCAGCCATCGCGCTTTTCTCGTCATAAAGCAGAGCGTCAGGAAGGCCGCCACCCAGGCCGCTCAAAACCACAAACAATGTGAAGGCATCGGGGGACAGCGGGCCGCAACCGCCAAAGGCCAAAGCCTGCCCGATGGTGGATGCCACCACCACCAGGGCCAGGCGGCGGCGGCCTCCCCAGACCCCCAGCACAAAATAGTATTATGTATCCAGCTATTCAAGGGTTGCAAGTAAACACTGTACAACTGGTAGATCATAACGCATTCAATTTAAAATATCCTTAAGGAAAAGAGGGATAATGAAAAAAAACGACATGCACTGCACTCGCTGTGGCGATAATCACAATGACATTCTCGCTGGGAGCTTGTAGCAAATTGAGTACAGTAGAAAAAGATACAACCAGACTGCAAGAATCTAGTAATGTAAACAACATAGCAAGCCAAGACAACAGCGTTGGCGAGACGGTTTTAATAATTCACGGTACAGCATCAATGGCTTATATTCCATCAATCGAAGAGATGTATGAGCATGCCGATTTGGTAGTGATAGCTACCTTTACGGAGGATCTTCGTACTTTTGCAGACCCTTATACAGGAGATCCAACAACAATTGCATCATTCAATATCCTTGAGGTTGTGAAGGGAGATGCTGGTCGATACGCGTCCATTATCATCCCTTATGGAGGTGGTAGAGTTACCGTTGAGGAGTATAGAAACGTATTGATAAAGTCTCCAGGCCGACTAGAGAAAAGTGGGCTTGATAAGTATTCAGAAGAAGAGGCGAAAAACTTGTATGTTGAATACGTTGACATGGATGCACCAATTCACCTTGAAAGCAATGGGCAAAAGTACATGCTGTTTTTAGTTGAAATCCCCCCTGCCATATCACTTACCGAACACTTTGGACCAGCCGTATCAGACGTGAACTATTTACTGAATTCGGGCGGATACTCAATAGCTAAGTTAAATGATAATGGACAAGTGTATTCTGTTTTCTACGATAGATGGGAGTAACTGGTCTTTACATGAAATAGCTCCTCTCAAGGCAGTAATCCAAACCAGATACCGGAATAACATCCCCCTACCCCTGTTGCGGCTCGGCAGCCAGGGTTGGGGTGTCATCCAGGGAACGGATGCTGGGTGTCAGGAAGGCCGCCACCCCGGCTGCGAACAGGCAGATGCCGCTGATGACAAACCAGGCGGCCACCCCGATCCGCTCGGCGATAGGGCCGGCTATCGCCAGCCCAACCGGCGCCGAGAAGGACATGACGGAGCTGAGCAGCGCCATGACCCGCCCCAGCTTCTCCGGCGCTATACGGCGCTGGATGAGCGCGTTGAGGGGCCCGCTGAAGAAGGCGTCGGCTATCCCACCCAGGCCGCTCAGAACCACAAACAATGTGAAGGCATCGGGGGACAGCAGGCCGCAACCGCCAAAGGCCAAGGCCTGCCCGATGGTGGATATCACCACCACCAGGACCAGGCGACGGCCGCCTCCCCAGACCCCCAACACCACTGAGCCCAACAAGAAGCCAATGCCAAAGACGGCCTCTACCAGTGAGGCCGCGTAGCCGTCTCCCCCAAAGTGGTTGAAGGTCATCAGCGGGAACAGGGAGGCGATGGGCATGAATGCCATGCAGCCGAACATGATGACCACAAACAGCGGGGTCATGCCCCTGCAATTGCGCACGGCGCGAAAACCGTCTGCGAGCTCGTGGAACACACCGGTGCGCTCACCCTTGTCCAGGTGCACCTCGGGGATCCGCACGGACAACAGGATGGCAGCGGCGATCAGGGCGCCCAGGGCCCCTCCAAAGAGCGCGAGCTGCAGGCCAAGAGCCGTATACAGAACAATACCCAGGGCCGGGCCGGCGATGTTGGATGCCCCCATGATGCCCTGGTCCAGGCTGGCGATGCGCACCAGGTGGCGGTCGGGGACCAAAAGCGGCATGGCGGCAAGCATGGCCGGCATATGGAAGGCCGTGCCTGTGGAGCGCAGCAATAGGATGAACAGGACCAGGGGCACCGAGGTGAAACCCAAGATGATGAGAAACGCCATCAGGATGGTCACCGCGGCGACGCAGATGTCGGTCACTATCATGATGGACCTGCGGTTGTAGCGGTCAACGATGGTGCCGGCGAAAGGCCCCAGCAGGGCCATGGGGATGAAGTGCATTATGGTTGAGAGAGCCAGGATGGTGGCGCTGCCGGTTGTCTCGGTCAGATACCAGATGAGGGCATAGTTCGCTGCCATGCTGAAGAGGAAGGAGAAGAGCTGCCCGGTCCACACGGCTGCGACCAGTCTTTTCCAGCGCTCGGGAACCGGGGTACCCGCCGCCGAAAGCTCTACCTTTCGTGGCTCGGCATCGACCTGCCCAGAGGTTCCAGAGGAGCCAGAGCTCCCGGGGGTCCCACCGCTCCCGCCGCTCACGCCGCTCCCGGGGGTCCCAGCGCTCATACGCCGCTCCCGCCGCTCCCGCCGCTCACGCCGCTCCCGCCGCTCATACGGCGCTCACCAGCTCGATCAGCTCGGTGCGTGTGTGGATGTCGAGCTTCTGATAGATGCTCTTCACGTGGGATTTCACGGTGTTCTCTGAGACGTAGAACTTCTCGGAGATAGTAGGAATGGTGAAGCCCTTTGCCAAAAGGATGAATATCTCCCCTTCCCGCGGCGTGAACTGATGGGCAAGCGCGATGTCGCCGCAGCGTTGGGCGAGCTGCTCCTCGGGGTACGAGGCCGACAGCTGTGCTGAAAGCTGCGCCGAGAGCTGCAGCTGTCCCTGCTCCTGCTCTTCTGTCTCAATGCCCTTGAAGCTCTTGTCCTTGAAAAGGAACAGCATCACCATGAAGAGCAGATAGGCGGCAACCAGGGCCACCGTTGTCAGCACTATGTCGCTTTGCCTGATGGTGTCGGCATTCAAAAAGCCAACGAGCGTCCCGGCGAACCGGGCGGCATTGGTACAGGCAAAGGCGATGGCGTAAAGCAGGACCGAGGGGATCCTGGTGTCTTGGGCCATGTCGGCCAACATGCACCACAGGATGATGCCCGCAACCATGGCGCCCAGCTGCGTAAAGGAGTTGACAATGCCTCCGGCCGCGTTCCAGATAAGCGGCAACAGGAGGAAGCCCGCCGCCGAGAGGGGCAGGGCTATGGCGTAGATGCGCCCCATATTGAGCGGCTTCTTGACTATCAGCGCAGGGAGGAGCAGGAGCAGCACCACAACGGCGCTGGTCAGCAGCGAGGTATGTTGGAACTGCGTAAGCGGTATCTCCTGTTGGCCGGATATCTGCGACATGAGGCCCGCCAAGAAGAGGAGTATCATCGTCCCCACTATAGGCTGTGAGACACTGCGCAGCGCCCGCTTGAAAACCGGGTTGGAGTATTCCCGCGGCTGACGCCCGCGCACATCAAGCGACTTCTTGGCAAACACCACAGCTACCAGGAACAACGCGGCGGCAAGCAGCAGGTTGACCCCGCTGGGCAGCAGCGTGATGACAAGGTAGATGACCAGGCTCAGCGCATTGCATAGCAAAACGTAGAGGTACACGTTGCGCCTGGAGAGCGTTGCCGAGAAATGCGCCCAGATGAGGATGATGAGGGCGTCTCCCACCGCTAGCAGTGCGCCATCCAGCAGCAACCAGGGGATGACCATGTCGATAGGCAGGTGCCCAGCGAACTGGAAGAGCATGCCGGTGACAAGCAACCCCATGATGACAGCCGCCCCCGAGATCGCCGCAACAATGGAGGTCGCCAGCCTCCTCCAAGCGCGCACAAAAACCGCGATGAGCACAAACACGATAAAGCGCGTTGCATGCACGGAAAGCATGAACATCGTCTGTATGTCGAACCCGTACTCGCCCCCCGAGGAAAGCACGGTCGCAGAATGGAAGACCATGTAGCAGAACACAAGATAGAGCGCGTACCCGCTGAAGAACACCAGCTCATACGCGCGAGAACGCTTCAACAGATCGGACAGATAACCCATTTTTCCTTTGCCAAACAAATCTGCAAATAATCAATCAATTTCTCAAACAGCTATTCTAGCACCTTCTACAGTGCTTTTTAGCAGCTTCTACGCCGCTTTCTCACCCGGTTCAGGTGGGGCGCACGTGCCCACCTGCAAGGAATTTCACCCGCCATCTGGTGATGAAACGGCAGCAAAACCCCCCTACAGTTCACAGTGCGCGGTTACACCCCAGGCGCAGACAGTAGCTCCAAAGGGTTGGAACGGCAACAAACAAGGAAGTGTGAAAGCCAAACATCACTGTTGAAAAGGAGACAACAATGAAGCTCACAAAGAAGGATACGATAAGGACCACCGACCTCAGCCGTAGAGCGTTCCTCGGCCTCGGCGCCACCGCCGCGGTTGCAGCTGGCGTGGGGATGGCCGCCTGCACACCCACCACCGGAGAGAAGTCGGGTACCACAGACGTTACCAGCCAGGGCTCCATCTCGCAGAATGGTTCTGCGACTGGCGCGGCAGGCAGCCCCTCGGATTTCACCCCCAACTTCATGACCCCACCACCCGTGCCAGCCGACGTCCGGGAGATCCTGGATTGCGACGTCCTGGTCATCGGCCTTGGCCTCGCCGGCTGCGCTGCAGTCAAGGCAGCCACGGATGAAGGCGCGACGGTCATCGGCATCGACAAGGCCGCTGAGCTCACCGCCGTCTCCATGGCAGGCGATTTTGGCGTCATCGACTCTCAGATACAGAAAGACCTGGGCATCACCTGGGCAGGCAAGGACGTCATCATCAACCAGCTCATGAAGGACATGTGCTACCGTCCGACCCCTGCCTTCCTCAACTATTGGTACGACCACTCCGGAGCAGACTTCGACTGGTTTGTCGAAGGCGCTGACTTCGAGGTATTGACAAGCACCGCTGCCGACCAGCAGACCGATAAGCCCTTCTATATCCGTCCCAAATGCTTCCCCGCCCTGGAAGCATATGACTACAAGACGGAGTTCTACCCCTACTTCCATGGCACCATCACCACAAATCCCAATATGCAGTGGGCGCTCGACGCCGCTGCGACCAAGGCGGAAGCTGCCGGCGCGGTGCTCAGGTTCTCCACCTGGGGCGAGCAGCTCATCTTAGAGGATGGCAAGGTAGTGGGCGCCTATGTGCGTGACGTTGACGGCAACTACAGCCAGGTTAACGCCAAGGCGGTAGTGCTGACCACAGGCGACTTTGGCGGCAACAAGGACATGCGCGACTATTACATCCCGTGGGCAAAGGAGTTCGCCTGCTACTACACCACCAAAGACGCCGAGGGCAACCAGGCTGACACCGGCGACGGCCACCTCATGGCCATGTGGGCCGGCGGCCGCATGGAGCTTGGGCCCCTCGCGCCCATGACCCACCACATGGGTGGCGCGCTTGGCGTGAACAGCTACCTCCAGCTCAACATGGAGGGCGTCCGCTTCATGAACGAGGACATCCCCGGCCAACCCATTGCCGACCAGCTTTCCCGCCAGCCCGTCTCCAGCGACCCCGATATGGCGGCCAGAGGGCTCAAGTCCTGGCAGATCTTCGACTCCTCCTGGCCTGAGCAGATAGCCGCCATGCCCGACGGCCACGGCTACACCAACCACTTTGTGCCGGAGGATCAGATCGACAACTACCAGACCGTGCTCGCTGGCTTTGGCCTTGGGTACACCACAAAGGCCATGGTCGAGGAGAGCGTTGTCAACAGGGGCGGCATCATCGCCAACAGCATCGAGGAGCTCGCAGAGGGCATCGGCCTGCCGCTTGATAAGGTATCAGCCTCCATCGAGCGTTACAACGAGCTCTGCGCAAAGGGCCATGACGATGACTTCGGCAAGGATTCCCGTCGCCTCTTCCCCGTGCTCAACCCGCCTTTCTATGCCTGCCCCTTTGGCAGCGCGGGCATGCTGGTGGTCATGGGCGGCATCGAGGTCAACAAGAAGCTGCAACCCCTCAACGCCGACAACCAGCCCATCGAGGGCCTGTACGTAGGTGGGAACACCCAGGGCGGCCGCTATCTGGTCGAATACCCCGTCACCGTCGCTGGCATCTCGCTTGGCACCGCGCTCACCTTCGGCCGCATGGCCGGACTGAACGCCGCCGGTAGGGATCTGGAGGCATAGATCCCACAGGCGCTGCTTGCAGCGCCGCTTACATCGATATCCCAATTTGGTTAACCGCCAAATCCTTCCATGGATATGCTCAGTAAGACTGAGAGACAAACGACCCGAAACACCCCTTCGGGTCGTTTGTTGTTTTCTGTGCGAATGGACAGTATGACAAAGAGTGACAAAGGGGACGGTTCTAAGGACAGAAGGGGACGGTTCTAAGGACAGAAGGGGACGGTTCTATTCTGTCCTTTTCAAGGACAGAATAGAACCGTCCCCTTCTGTCCTTAGAA
>WRHL01000059.1 GCA_009783245.1 Coriobacteriia bacterium | reverse complement strand
GTCAAGGTAGAAAGTCCCCCAAGGGACATGCATCGCTGCACGTCCCTTGGGTCTGTCAAATCACTAGAACGGGAACAGGCCCCTGCTGTTTGCAGCAAGGTCGAAGAAGCTTGGGATCAGCATGGAACCTGCAAGCCACATCACGGCGCGGAAGGCGATAGCGCCTATGAGCACGGTGAGCAGGCCTATCCAGGCCATACCCGCGTTGTTCTTCATCCAGGCGAGCACGCCGGCGACGACAGCGACGACACCGCCCACGATGACGGCGCCTACCCAGAAGATGGCGGCGGACTCACCTAAGGGGGCAAGTGCGCCATAGGCGACGTAAAGGATGGTCTCCAGCGCTGCGACCACCAACACGACCATGGCCATCTTCTTTACAGATGTTGCCTCGTCTTTGAACAGCATCTGGAGGGCCAGGAACAAAAAGCCGCCTAAGGCAAGTGCGCTTAGGGCATACGAGAAGGTAAGGGCCGGGGTCGACCAGGCGGGACGTACGGCGATGACCTCATAGCCGTGCCCGGAGGCATAGCAGAACAAGACGCCGATCACGATGCCTATGACACCTAGTGCCTTGGAGGCCGAGGACTCGCGGTTCACTAACACCAAGTAGATGATGGCCACCACCACACCGAGCCCCAAGAAGATGAGCTCGAGAGAGATGGGCGAGAACGAGAAGAGGTTCGTGGCCGCAGCCATGAAGTTGGAGGCGTTGCCCAGATGCAGAAGCGACAGGCAGCCCCCCACGACTAAAAGTACCAAGGCCAGGATGGATGCGATGAAGCGCGCCTTCTTCCCTGCGCCTAAAAACTCGCCGAGGCCGGCAAAGGCGAGCACGCCGGCTCCGGCTCCTGCAAAGACCGTGAAAAGGACCAAAGGCCATTCAATACCCATTTATATCAGCTCCTTCCACGTCGCGATATGTGGTGAGAGGATGTAGGTAGTCGCAGGCTTGGCATCGGTGGGATCGGACAAGGTGAAGGTGCCCTTGCCCGCCGCCTGCGCTGCCGCAAGCGCTTTAGCGGCCCCGGAGGCGGGGTCGTTCAAGTCACCGTAGTAGCGTGCGCCGGTCGAGCAGTTGTGCACGCAAGGCGGTACTGCATGGGCCGGGTCGAAGGTGTCCGCGATGTTCTTGTTGCCATCGGAGTCATGGGTGAGGTGGTCGCAAAGCGTGCACTTCTCCATGACGCCTAAGTCCTCGTTGAGCTGGCGGACGCCGTAAGGGCAGGAGTACAGGCAATACGAGCAGCCTATGCACTTCTCCTTGTCGATTAGGACCACGTCGTTTCCTGCGTCTCGATACGATGCGCCTGTCGGGCATACTGCCAGGCAAGGGGCGTTAACGCACTGCTGGCAAGCCACAGGCAGCCAGTACATCTCGATGTCGGGGTACTCGCCGGTCGGCCCTACCGCCAACACGCGGTTCCAATAGTGGCCGAGGCTTACGTTGTTCTCGAACTTGCAGGCGACAACGCATGAGTCGCATCCTGAGCATCTGTCAAGGTCTATTACGTGAGCTCTTTTCTGTGCCATTCATACCACCTCCTTACCTATTCCAGTCGTTGAACGTGACGTTGGGCGTGGACCCCATCTCAAGCGCTGAGCCTGCCTCAGGCACGTACTGATTAGGATTGTGGGGCATGAAGGGCTCGAACTCCTTGGGCTCGACCCAGATCCGCTCTGGGCGTGTGCCCTTCTCGATCTTGACCTGGAAGCCACGGTTGGTATAGGAGCCGAAGACCTCGTTATAGGGCGGGGATGACTTGGTAAGCACGTTGACGTTGCACTCACGCCAGCCGCCCGACTTGCTCTTCTGTGAGTTGTCGTAGCACTCGGGGTTCCAGTGGCGCTCCATCCAGAGGACACGGGGGTCTTGGCCTGTGGTGCAATAGACCCGACCAGACGTGGAGCCACGGCGTGAGGTGATCTTCACCCAGTCCATATGCTCAAGCCCATGCGCCTTTGCGGTATCGGGATGCATGCGCACATCCGGAACCGGATAGAGCTCGCGGATGAACGGAGCATGACGCATGGTGCCGTGGTGGAAGTAGTACACGCGGCCGGAGGTCATGACCAGCGGGTATTCCGGATCATAGCCCGGCATGCCTTCAACCGGCGACTCCGCAGGCTCAACGTGCTGGCATATGGGCGAGTAGGTGCCCACATACGCATAAGACGGGTCATAGTCCTTGTACTCCTGGCCGATGATGGAATCAACCGGTTGCTGCCCACGCGGATAGCAATAAGGAAAGCCTGTATCCGCCATCTTCACAAGGATGGAGCAGTAGGCCTCGCATTTGCGCGATTCGGTGGAAAAGCCTCTCAGCAGTCCGTCATTGGCGGGGGCAAGGTGCTGGTTATAGGCCCAGTAGGCTTCGGGGGAATCGACGAAGGTCGGATCAGACGGGTCATCAAGGTCTGGTTGCTGGAAGGCGAGGTCGTTGAGCAATGCCTCATGGTCCGGCGCCCCGAAACGATCAGCGAGCTGCTGCAGCACGACCGAGTCCTCCTCGGCGCCGGAGCCCAGATTCCCTCCAAAGGGGAACCGCATCTCGATCTTTGACACATCGAAGTCGTAAAGGAAGTTCGAGTTCCGCTCGGTCTCCTTCTCGTTGGGATCTGCCGAGGTGCTGGAAGGCGAAGGTGTTGCCTTGGAGGCGCCCGTTACCGCCCCGACCGCACCGAACACGATCTTGTTGCCGGCATCAAGGTAGGCATTAAGCTTCTTGCAGGTGGCATTTAAGATCTTTTGCGGCGCTACATTGTTCGATACCGTCTCACCTAGATGGATGATCTGGGGCTGAGGGAAGTTGTAATTCAGCTGAGAGCGGGTCATGGGGGCCTCAAGCCATTCCTCGATGGGAAGCATGAGGTCGGCGACTTCCATCTGTGAGGAGGTGAAGTTCGGGAACTGGGCCACGCAGAAGTCGACCTCGTTAAAGACGTTGTACCAGGTCCCGGCATTGCCGAGCATGGCAAGCTTGTTCCCTGACAGCTCATACCAGACACGCGGCTTGAAGGGCTCGCCGGTCTTGATGGCCTCGAGCACACTGGGGATGTGTGAGTGGACCCAGGCATGCAGACCCTTGTAGTTCTTGGTACCAAGACGGTCTATCATGACCTGGTTCATCACGTAGACGCTACCTTGGCACTTGTTCTCCATCCCTGGAGGCAGCGCCATGACGCGCTTCTCGTTCTCTTCTTCTGTGGCGCCGATCATATAGCCGATCTCATAGAGGCTGCCATAGGTGCCTGGGTTGCCTCCGGTACCTACAACACGCATCGTCGGACGTGGCTGCGGACCGGGGCGCACCGACCGATCGTTTTGGGTGAGCGTAACGCCCGGTTTGTTGACATAGCCCATCAACATATCAAGCCCGATAAGCCCGACAGGCGCCTGGGAGGCGTTTTGCTCCATGTCAGTAGCAACACCATGGGCAATTCCTGCCGCAGGGGCCTCAGCATAGATCTTGATAGCCTTCTCGATAAGGTCTGCGGGCACCCAGCAGAGCTCCTCGGTCTTGGCAAGCGTATACGGATCAGCTGCGTCCTTGTAGATCTGCCCTGCCGTGCGGCAGGTCTTGCCGTTGACCGTGCCTGACCAGAAGATCTCCGGGTCGACATCTTTTGAAAGGTACTCGAACGGCATTAGCGAGTTCGTCTTCTTGTCAAAGCAGACATATGCCGGGGTATTCAGGGGGGCTGTCTGCTCATAATCCGGCCAGACATCCGTTGCGAAGAGCGGGAGATGGGTGGCAGGGTCGATCACGAACGGCAGGTTGGTCCACGTCTTGACGAAGTCCTCGTCATAGAGCTTCTTATCGATGATATACCTCCACCAGGCAAGTATCATCGCGCAGTCGGTCCCAGGACGTATCCTTAACCATACGGTAGCTTTTGCTGCATCAGGTGTCAGGCTCGGGTCGATGACCACGGTCTTGCATCCCAATGCCCTGAGCTCTGCCATGCCGCGCCCAGACTGGGCCGTCTGGCTGACAGAGGGTTGTGCGGCCCACAATACCAATACCTTGGTGTCGTTGTTTAGCCCCTTGGCCTTTTCCCAAGGGGACAGGCCCTTGAAGGGCTCGTTTGCAGCTGAGTCGGCGATAGATTGGGATTGCCCGCCGTACATAAGGCTCGCTATCGCATGACGAGGCAGATAGCACTGCGCTGCCCCCGGCTCGAAGGTGGTGGGCGAACCGAGGTTCATAGGTATGGTCCTGGCCTGATTGCCCGAATATGCACCGCCGCCGCCAAAGGAGGAGAAGAAGGAGTAGGTCCCATATTTCTCTATGGTCTCAGCGATCTTGGTAGAGGCAAGCTCAATGGCGTCCTCCCAACTGATGCGCTCCCAAACGGCGTTTTCCGCCCCACGGTCACCAGCACGCTTAAGCGGGTAGAGGACGCGTTGGGGACTGTAGGCTGTGTGCAGTTGGCTTAGGCCCTTAAGGCACATGCTGCCCAGGCTTTGAGGGGCTATCGGGTGTCCTTCGAGCTTTACCACGACGCCCTCTTTCACATACACACGGCAGGGACATACCTGGATGCAGCCGTGGCACGTGGATACGTACATCTTGGTCTCGCTGGCCTCATCGGCCCACGCTTTGTCAGCCTTGCCTAGGACACCAGATACCTGTGTGCCCAAAGCTACGGCCGCACCAGCAAGCGTCGCAGTCTTCACAAAGCTGCGACGTGTCAAAGTGAGTTCTTGCATAGGTACTCCTTTCATGACTCGGTTTTAGGGTTGTTTCTTTATCTGTGCGGCTCCTTTCCCTCGATAGTCTGTCTTCCCTTCATCCTTAGTGTCCACTATACGGGGCTTTGACAACGGAGTCGTACTCCCTGGTCTATGATTTATAGGCAAGGGCTGGGCTTGTATGCGTAATTTGCTTCTACATCAAAATGACGTAGATGAAAATGTAGGGGCGTCGCGTTTTAGCTGTTATTGGAGCTAGAGGGAGCTCTTCCACTCCTCCTCGACTAAGGCGATCAGTTCCCGCCGGGAATGCACCTTGAGCTTCGCATAGATGTTATGGGCATGCGTTCGCGAGGTATTGGAGCTGATGTTGAGCCTTGCTGCGATATTGTCGTTGTCACGTCCTTGGGCGAGCAACTCGAAGACATCCTGCTCCCGCGCGGAGAGGTGTGCCGCGCTTCCTACCCGCTTACATGCTGCGATATAGGGCCGAGGGGGATACAAGGGCTCACCGCTATGGGTAGCGACCTCTTGCGGGAGAGCTGCTTCGTGTTGTGCCATCAGATCCTCCAGGAGGAACACCTTCTTGGAGATGGGGAGGAAGAGATTGTCGAAGTCTTTGACGGAAAACACCAACACCGAGCTGATCAATACTGCCAAAGCCAAGAAGAGCAGGATGAAGGAGTTCATGATGATTTGTGTCTCAGCAGGCATCACCCACGCCCCGATCACCCAGCCAAGGGCATTGCCGGCCATGAAGGAGCCCCGGCCGAAACCGAACACCACCAATGGATGCATCCTCTTCTGGTAGGCGATGAAGGCAAGCAGACACCACAAAACCAAACTGAACACATCCAAGGAGAATTTGACGAAGACATTGAAGGCCAATCCGTATAGTTGGAACGAGGAGCAAACGGTCACCACGACCGCGACACCCACAATGAGGAGGAAGTAAAGCCTCCCGAAATTGATGTGTTTGATGATGCGCAAGGCGAGGTAGAGGAAGCAGATGGCAAAGGCGATCCGTAAGAACATGAGGATACTGGTCTCGGCCAAGGTGGTGCTCGGGGTGCCGACATGGACGGCAAAGCCCCGGACTACCGAGGTCACCATAGTAAAGATAAAGATGGTGACGCAGAACTTCCAAAAGCTGCCGGGGATCGAGGCGATCTTCGAATTCCCCTTCTTAGGCTCTTTTAGTGGAGGGAAGGAAGGGGCGCTTTTCCCGGAGCCGTCTTCAGGGGGCACTACGGCAACGAGTATAGCGGCAAGGATGGGGAGAAGGATAAAGGCAAGCAGGCCGGGAAGGGAGGAGGCTGTGCTCACCTGCACGAGTATCCGCTCACCACCAAGGACGATGAAGAAGATGAATGCGACAAGGAACTGCGATAGCATCGCATAGATGATCACCTTGTTTGGGGCGAGCCTGCCATAGAGCAGGCCGCAGCGCAAGGCGATTATCGCTGTTCCTATGCCGGTCAATACAGCCCCAAAATAGAATAGGTAGATGTTTGAGAGGTAGGCGGAGCCGGATACAACGATGCCGATGGAACCAGCAGAGGCCAGCGCGCCGAAGAGGTAGACGAAACCCCTTCTCGCGAGAAGAAGTTCTAAACGGTCACTAAAGAAGGGCGCGACGAATAAGACGATGGCGAAAGATGCGGTCGACAGAAGGTGCATGTAGGAGACAAAGCGGCCATCGGTCTCCAAGCCAGATAGCCAGACGGTCCCACCGTATGCGAGCACGGTCCACGCAAGCCAGACACCGAGGCCTAAGAAGGGAAGTCCCGGCCACAGTTTCACTAACTCTTTGATGAATGATTGGTTTCCAGAACTAGTTCCAGGTACATCCGACATACCCATCTCCATTTTTTATCGGTGAGTTGCCCTGTCGGCCTGAAGCATCCCTTTATGCTTTGACCTTGGTTTGGTCGGATAGCTCTATTACCACTTCCTGCATACGAGCGTTCATCTGGTAAAACTATCCAGTTCATCGGATTGTGACAGGGCAAAACCTTGCTGCTCATTCTAGCAGGACAGACACGGTCAGAAAAGACAAAGCGGCCATCTGTCCCGGCCAAGGCACGCAGGGCTTGGTGGATGACAAAGCTGCCCACTTTTTTGCTGTACCCCTCATCTAGGACGAAGCGGTGAGCGATTAGCTCATGCAAGTTTGCAGGAAGTGAAATACGACAGTAAATGGTAATATGTCAGTAGGACAGGTTATCCTTGCATTCTTGATGTCCCCTCGTTTAATACTCGGTATTACAACGAAAGGCTTTAGTGTGGATCCTGTTTCCATGCAAGTACTATCGACTTGATTTTATCTAGGAGGAGAGAATGGGTTTATCCAAGGATTCGAAGTTGAAAGATGTCATGAGCAATCCAGAAGGTGCAGCATTAATTGAGCAGTATGCTCCTGGAGCAACCAAGGACCCGAAGTTCAAACTGGCAGGTGGCCTCACCCTGACAAAGATCGTCAGCATGTCAGGTGGTTTATTAAGCCCAGAGCTGCTTGACGAGCTTGATGTAAAACTGAAAGCTCTTGGCGACTAGTAGCTAACTGTCGTCTCAGACATTCTCCTATATATCCCCCTGACTCACACGCATGGCTTTGACAGTGTCAGGAGGAGTTTTCCTTTGCCTGGTTACTAGAGGATTCAACTCTCTATTAGCCAGTCACTTTATATCAGGTCGAACCTGGAGTAGTCCTCAAGCTTCTCTATATATGAGAGTAGCGATGCTCTCAGCCCAACTATGTCATCTTTACTCACATGGAAATCCCATTCGCTGTTGAAGTCGTCAGTGATCCTTTTGAGGACAACATCCATCGCTTCAGCTTTTGTGAGTTTACGCTTAGCTGTTCTCTTTCTCTTCTCTTGTGTGCTCTTTGCTGGTTGATCCATCAGTGTATCCTTTCATATGTACCGCCTTCAGTGCTGGCGGCAATCCTAATGATCTCTTCTGCTGATTTTGATGGCAGCTCCTGGAGACCATTCTTGTTGATCGGTGCCTCACCTAAGAGGAAGGCTGTCGCGGCAGCCGTTTTCCAAAAGGTTCTCATCCAAACATGCGTAGGTTTCTTTGTCGAGTTGCGTCAGGAGTGCCTTGAACTCCTCGGCGTAGATGGTATTCTGCATGCTGATTGCCTCAAAACTGAAGAATGGTGCCGTGTATTACCTCACAGTCTAAACCTTCAGGTAACCTGAAAGTCAAGACCTATTTGCTATTATTTTTCACAGTGAAATGATTCGCGTTGGTGGGATTGCCCCTCTATATGCTACGGGCGATGTCGGCGATCAGTGCGATCTCTGAAGCCGATGTAGTCAGCCCATATTCTTTGATGAGCCCTTGTATCTCGCGTTTGAAGGGGCTTGTCCCGTTCTTATCGTCGAGCTGTCTGGTGAACTCCTCGACCCAATCGTGTCCAGCATACTGGTTAATCAAGGTGTAGAGGATGCTTTGGTAAGGAGCCCAGAGGTCTTCCATCTCAAGGCCTTCTGGCAAGGAGCATTTTGTCGCGCTTGGGATAATGGCCGCGCATTCAAAAGGCCGCTCAGAAAGAGGATAGGGACACCCCTGCTTTGTCAGGGCATCGCAATTGACCTCGCTGCAGAAGAACTCAAGCTCCCCTTTTCCCTTGCCTCTGTGTTTGGGCATGAAGATGGGCGCAAGCTGCGAGTTAAGGGCGCTGACAAAACCTACCGTGATCGAAGCGACGCCTTCTTTGAGCAGGGCATCCAGCTTCTGCGTGTCAAACTCCTGATCGCCCTCGAAATCAGAGGGAGCGAAGCGCCCGGGGGATTCCTTGCAGCATCTTCCTCTGCAATGGGCGCACAGTTCCAGATCCTCAACGCGACTTGCTGGTTCCCTGCCCAACCCGGCCTCCCTCCTCTGCCTCTCCTGAGCACAATACAGAGAATTCTACCATTCCGTCACATATGACGGGCGCCGATCATGCCCTCTCTCTTGATGTCTCTGGCCTACTTGCATCCGTTCCAATGACCTTAGATGTTCGCTTAATATGTACTGTTGCCAGTTATGGCCCCAGGTCATATAATGCCCTCAATCGTTAAAGAGTCTTAAGTAAAAGGTTGCTTTTCTCTAAAGAAGTTACGGGGCGCTTCGGTCAGACGGATGCTCGATGGGGGTTCTCGTGGATGATGAGCAAGTTTCACCTGTAACAAAGATTCCAAAAGCACTACTGTTACTTCCAATTCCAGATAAACCCAATAGAAGAAAGACACTCCCTGGCCTTTGTCTGCACACCTTTTTTATGGTGTGACAGGTAAAACCCGGAATCGATGTTCAAGGGGCGAGCCCCAACGATCTGGCTATCTTTGTAGGCATTCAGAGGACACATGGAGTATTTGGAAAGGAAGGCGACGTATCACTGAGGAGAGGAGGGCCTATCGGAAAATAGTAAGAAGGAGGGAGAACGTAACCAACACCTTGTACTGCATCGGTTTGGTTAATGGAAAAAGAAAGGAGCACCTATGCAAGAACTAGCTTTAACACGTCGCAGTTTTGTCAAGACTACGGCGCTTACCGGCGCGGCGCTCGCATTGGGCACAAAGGTCTCCGGGGCTTTCTCAAAAGAGGATAAAGCGTGGGCCGATACGCCAAGCGAGCGGAAGATGTATGCCTCCGCGTGCCATGGCTGTATCTGTTGCTGTCCCGTACGTGTATACGTAGAAGATGGCATAGCGGTGAAGATCGAAGGCCACCCGCTTGCGCCGATCAGCCAGGGCAGCTTGTGCATCAAGGGCTTAAGTCAGCTGCAGACCTGCTATAGCCCGCTTCGTGTCCTCTATCCGTTGAAACGCTCAGGTGACCGTGGCGCAGAGAACGTTGCCTGGGAGCGCATCAGCTGGGATGATGCCCTCGACCTTGCATCGACAAAGATAGCAGAAGCCATTGAGAAGTACGGAACCTACTCAGTGATATCTGCCTGCGGTGGAGGCGGGGGTTACACAACCGGTATCGTGCAGACCATATCAATGTACCTGGGCTCGCCGAATACGTTTGAGCCAGGTGGTATCCAATGCGGCGCTCCACGACGGGAGACAGCCGCTCTTATGTACTATGGCCAAAGCCAGGAGTTGGCGCAGTCAGAGGTCTTGGAATGCTATAAAGGCCTTGCTCCCCATGAGGCCGCAAAAGGCGTTACGCAAGACACAAAGGTCTTTGTGGTTTGGGGCGCTCAGCCTTCTGTCAGCCAGACCTCACAGTCAGGGCGCGGCATGGGTGATCTTAGGGCAGCTGGCTGTAAGATCATCGTCGTCGACCCCAACATGTCACCAGATGCAGTGAAGGCAGATATATGGCTGCGGGTCCGCCCGGCCTCAGACACCGCCTTGATCTTATCGTGGCAGAAATATGTCATCGAGAAGGATCTTGTGGACAAGGAGTTCTGCAAGGCATGGACCAATATGCCATTCATCATCAACCCTGATAACCATCTCCCCTACTATGCTACTGAGATCTTCCCTGACTTTGTCCAGTCGACGCCGGAGAACACACCGGCCTATGTCTGCTGGGATAATAAGTCGAAAAGCCTTCAGCCTCTCGAATTTGCCACCAAGGACGTCGACCCGGAGATCTTCTGGTCAGGAACGGTCAATGGTAAGCAATGCCGCACCGCAGGGCAGATCATCAAGGAGGCAGCAGCGCCATGGACCTTTGAGAAGGCCGCAGAGACCTGCTGGATCCCTGCCGATCTGATCGAAAAAGCGGTGAAGATCTATGGTGAGGCCCCTGTTGCCGGCATAGCGCACGGTGTCTTCTCCGACCAGCAGCGCTATTCCTCCCAGGTTGCCCTGGGGCTTTTGGGCCTTGATATGATGATGGGCTATGTCAACAAGCCCGGTGCGACGCTCACACAGGGCGGGGCAGAATCCGCTGATCCTCCCAAGCGCCCGACCAACTCACCTGTCAACCGGGGCAGCAGTACCTCAAAGTGGGAGATCGGCTTTGTTGTGGGTATGAGCGAGGCGCAGAATGCGGCGCGTATCGCCGCCTTACCAGAGGGTATGGCCGATAAATCCCAAGGTACGCTGTACCTTATCAACAAGATGATGCGCGACCGTTTGGGAAACGAGAGGTACAGGGGCATCGGAGGTTGGTCCTTCTGCCATGACCCCTCTGTCTTTGAGGCGATGCGTAGCGGCTACCCCTACAGACCGCGTGTACTCTATGAGGTCTCAGGCAACAAGCTCGCCATGGAAAGTAACGCAGAGGAAGTCTACGAGTCCTTGATGCATCTGGACTTTGTTGTATCCCAGTATCCCAATCTGACCTCTGAGCAAGTAGAGGTCGCCGATCTGGTATTGCCCACACAGGAGTGGCTTGAGCTGGCATCGGTATCAAGGGGACAAGCCAACTATACCTTCCCACATACCCCCATCATCCATCTTGGTGAGACGGTTAATAACAACGTCGTACCGCAAAAGGTGGTAAGGGCAACGTCAAAGAAGCTCAATGCCTTCCTTGATGCCGGCAACGAGATCGTGTTTGGCGCAGAAGGCGCCGTCACCGGCAAGGGCCCGGCAACCCCGCTGGAACGCAACACGCTGTCAGGTGTTGAGTTGATGACCGATAAGAACGCGACAGCCATCTACGAGAACGACACCAGCAAATACCAGCTGCACTTCCCCATTGGCAATGAGAGGTTCTCAAGGTCTTTGGAGGAGGACTCGACAGCCCGGAACAGCCTTGCTGATCGGTTTGGCGCCCCGGACTTCGAGACCTTCATCAACGATGTCAGCTACCAACAGCCGGATCCCAATGACCCCTCAGACCCCACGTTTGTGGTCGATCCCAAGAAGTACTGGACCTACGGGCAGCACCTGAGGGAAGCCACAGATGGCCTGCCTAAGGGTTTTGGAACCGAGTCGCGCAAATGCGAGGTCTACTGTTCCATCTTTGTGAAGAACGCGATAAACGGCTTCCCCTATTGCTATCCGGAAGTGCTGGGCAAGTCTGACGTGGTCTTTGGGCAGGAGTTCAAGGATCAAGACCCCACCTATCCCTTTGTGGGGACCTATTCACCCATCTGTTGGCATATCGAGCCTGCGGAGTCCCCCATCGAAGGCGCCCCTGGCTACGATCCCGAGTATCCGCTGGTATTGACCTCCGGCCGCGTGTACTACTTCCACCACGGCACCATGCGCCATGCGCCCTTTGTCCGTGAGTTGTGCCCTGCCCCTGATGTACGTATGCATCCCAAGACTGCCGAGAAGTACGGTCTCAAGCATATGGACTGGGTTGAGGTCACCTCACGCCGTGGCTCTACCAAGGGTCGCGTGTATGAGACAAGCAGCATGCACGAGAAGGTCATCTGGATGGAGCGCCACTGGAACCCCGAGTGCTTCGACAGCTCGCAGCCCAACAAGACCGGCGGCTGGCGTGAGTGCAACGTCAACATGCTCACAAAAGGCTCACCACCATACAATGAGTTCTATGGCTCCATGACCAACCGCGGTTTCACAGTCAATGTCAAGAAGACCACCAAGCCACCCAATGTCTGGGTCGAGCCCAAGGAATTCGAGCCCTTCATGCCGTATAACGCGAACCAGTATGTTCCTTCAGCCGGATCCGCGCTTGATATGGAACAAACCCCAATCGTCGAATTCAATGACTGGGACAGGGGGTAGACCATGGCACAGAAAAGAGCTCACGTAATAGACCTTGACAGATGCTCAGGATGCGACTCATGCGTTGTCGCCTGCAAGTTCGAGAACAACGTAAGCCTCGGCCACTATTGGAACCGCGTGT
>WRHL01000058.1 GCA_009783245.1 Coriobacteriia bacterium | reverse complement strand
CTGGAGCTTCTTCCACTCCGTGAGCTTCTCAACGGTCAGTGCGTCAAGTGAAATCTTCCTCACGCCCGCCGCTGTCTTAGGCTCTTTCCTTTTCTTTTTAGGGTCTAGCGCATGGGTGACCCTTAGCGATTTATCGTAAAGGTCGTTTCCCTGGACGTCCATAACATGATTCATGTTCACAATAAATGATTGATGGCAACGAATGAAGGGGGGACAGGAAAGTTGTTGCTCGGCATCGTCCATTTTCATGCGCGATTCAAAGGTTTCCCCTGTGTCTATATGGAACAGGACATGCCGCCCAATCGCCTCGGCATACATGATACGGGTGAACGGGAGCTTGAGGTCACGCTGTGTCAACTTTATCTCAATGAAGCGCGCGTTCTTCATGAAGATGCTGTGGCACTGCTCGAATGCCAGCTGCAGCTTTTCAGGTGTGAGGGGCTTTTCCACATAGGACGCCACCCTGAGCGCAAAGCCGTCACGCATGTGACTGTCGCTTGTGGTGACAAAGACCAAGAGGCAGTTCGGATCGCATTCGCGTATACGCTGGGCAGTCTCTACACCACTGATACCTTTAAGGAAGATATCAAGGAAGAGCACATCGAAGTGCCCTGGCTGAAACGCCGCCAACAACGCCTCTCCACTCCCAAACAGATGGAAGTTACCGGTGAAGCCATGTTGCTTGAAGTAAGCCAGTAAATAGCTCCGGATCTCCTCTGCGTCAGACGCGCAATCATCGCAAATGGCGATATTCATGTGCTCATCCTGTCTCTCGTCCGCAATTCTATCAAAACCTGTCGGTATTGATTGTCATGTGTTCCTTCAGGCAGCGGCATGCCTCTGCGTAGGCTGTGCAAAGTCTGCCGATCTGATTGCTGAACGCTGTACTGCGCTGCGAACAAACCAGATGGTTTTGCGGGAACAATGGTCACCTGCAAAGCCGTCAATAGCAATGCGATCCACAAAAACGGGAGAGGTTGTGCAAAAACGGGAAGACTAGGCTTCGAGATGCTTCCCAAGCTCAAATTATCACGGAGACAGGAAATGTATGTTCATATCGACATTGGTATGGATACCAGCAACAGACCCTCTGCTGGAGTACTGCCAGATGATGAAGTCGAACTGAGCGCTAGGGGTCATGACCTCATACTCGGCAAACCAGACGCCGTAACGGTCACGTAGCTCAGGGTCGATCCGCCCGATGACCCTCTTGTTCCCATAGATCATAGCCACATAGCCGGCGGCCTCGATGCGCTCACAGAAAGCGCGGGTATTCAGTGTCAACTGCTCGTTTGTCAGATAGTTCGCTCGGCCGTTCGCACCGCCAATGGGCTCATAGTCATAGAAGACCGGATACTCTATCGGGATCCCCTCAAGAGCCCGGATCACAACCTCGGCCTCCTCAATAGCCTCCCGTTCGTTAATCGCCTGGGAGAAGAAGTACACACCAACCTTGATCCCCGCGTTATGGGCGCCTTCGATATTCGCGTAGAGCTGCTCATCAAGGTATGTCTCTCCCTCCGAATACCCTCGGTGTCCAACCCTGATGATGGCGAAGTCTATCCCGTCAAGGGCAACCGCATCCCAGTCGATCTCTCCTTGGTGCTCGGACACATCGATACCTGTCAAAGAGGTGAAGACCCAGTCCTTCTTGTAAACAAAACGACCATCCTCAAAGAAAAGGCATGACCAATCATAGGGGCTTACGTACGTGGGCGCCGGCTCCTCTACAACCGGTTCTTCAACCTGTGGCTCCTCTCTGTCAGGTTTGCACGAGAAGCACAAGAGCGCCAAAAGAACGCAAAGGATCAGCGCCAATCCCCAAGAAAGCCCCTTTGTCAGAAAAACCTTCATACCCTGCTCTCTTCTGGATTTGGCACAAGCCACGTCATTCTCCTCACGATTCCTGTCTGTTATGCGAAAGGTATATGGTACGATTTCCCGAATCATTCTTCTCTTCTGGAAGCAAGCCGTTTCAGAAGGGTTACCGCAGAGGCTGTATCAGTGATAAAAACACCAGGATTGGCTGCAAATGATAGGTGAATTCAATAGATTTGATGTTAGCCGTCGCCCAAACAGGCAATGGCGGGTGTTGACCCCGGTAACCTGGCTGCTCAGTTTCCCTAAGGCGTGGGCGCACCGTGCCCGTATCGATAAGGACGGCATGCCCAAAGACTTGAAGCCGCCCTACTTCCTGTTGTGCAACCACAATTCATTCATGGACTTCATGGTCATGACAAAGGCCATCTTCCCTCGTCGGGCGAACTACGTGGTGGCTATCGACGGGTTCATCGGCATCGAATGGCTGCTGCGTGCTGTTGGCGGTATAGGCAACCGCAAATTTGTCAAAAGCTTCAGCCTGGTGAAGAACATGCTCCACGCCCGCAATAACGGCGACATCGTGGTGCTCTTTCCCGAGGCACGGTATTCGCTCTGCGGGACCTTCTCCGTTCTGCCGACCTCCCTGGGCAAGATGGTGCGCAAGATGAATGTCCCGGTTGTGACAATGATCATGCACGGACATCATGTCAACTCCCCCTATTGGCGTGTCGGAAGCCGCAAGGTCAAGCCGGTGGAATCCAAGATGAGGTTGCTCCTCACCGCAGAGGAGACCCAACAGCTGTCTGTCGATGAGATAAACACGCGACTGGCTGACGCGTTTGCCTACGATGACTTCGCATGGCAAAAGGAGAGGGGTATCCGTATAAAGGACCCAAACCGCGCAGAAGGCCTGCACAAGGTGTTGTACCAGTGCCCGGCTTGCGAGGCGGAATACCAGATGTCCTCCCACAAACATAGGCTGCAGTGCAAAAGCTGCGACAAGACCTGGGAGATGAGCGAGCTTGGCGAGCTCAGCGCGCTCACCGGCAAGACGGAGTTCTCCCATATCCCAAGCTGGTATGAATGGGAACGCTCCAACGTGCGCAGTGAGGTGCAGGCAGGCGCCTATAGTTTTGACGCAGAGGTGCGGATCGAGTCGCTTCCCAACGCAAGGGGCTTTGTGGTGTTCGAAGAGCCCGGCCGCCTGACCCACGGCAAGGACGGCTTCACCCTGACGGGCGTTTATGAAAGCGAACCGTTCGCCCTCAATTGGTCGGTCCCATCGCTGTATTCCTGTCACATTGAGTATGACTACAAGGGGCGCGGAGACTGCGTGGACCTCAACACCGAGAACGACACCTTCTATCTCTTCCCCCAGGGAGAGGGTTTTGCCATCACCAAGCTCGCTTTAGCCACAGAAGAACTCAACCGACACCACTCTGAGTGACAATCATCCGGCAATCTGCCTGCGCAAAAGGTTACAATGAGCCTAGGGACCTGAAGCTATCAAAGAGGGCCACAACCAGAGGAGGCGAATAAAAGCATGGGATTATTCGACAAGAAATACTGTGACATCTGTGGTGAGAAGATCGGTGTGCTGGGCAACCGCAAGCTGGAGGATGGGAACCTGTGCAAGGACTGCGCAAAGGGGCTCTCCCCGTTCTTCACCGAGCGCAGGCGCAGCACGGTCGCAGACATCAAGCAGCATCTGGCCTACCGCGAGGACAACAGGGCAGCGGTTACAGCGTTCAACACCACCCGTGCGCTGGGCCAGGGGACCAGGGTGCTGATAGATGAGCATGCCGGGAAATTCATGATCGCGGGCGCGCGGAAATCAGAAGACGAGAACCCCGATGTGGTCGACTGCTCGCTGATCACCAACTGCAGCCTTGACATCGATGAGAACAAGACAGAGATCATGAACAAGGGCAAGGACGGCAAGAGCGTCAGCTATGTCCCGCCGCGCTATTCCTACAGCTATGACTTCAACTTCATCATCTATGTGAATCACCCCTGGTTCGACGAGATGCGTTTCAAGCTCAACAGCCAGCCGATCAAGGGAGAGATCAGCAGCAGTCGCCTCACGTTTACGGGCTATGAGAATACGGTGACGAGAAGTGCAGGCTATAAAGAGTGTGAAGCCCTTGCCGAGGAGATCAAAGCCGCTCTGAACCAGGTGCGCCAGGAAGCGTCAGGTCAGGAAGCGTCAGGCCAGGAAGCGCCAGGCGCTGCGGTCGCATTCGGCGCCCCCAACCAGGTGGTAACCTGTCCGCTGTGCGGAGCCACAACCACCCCAGGCACAAGCGGCCGGTGCGAGTTCTGCCGTGGGGTGATAACGTCCTGATACACCACAACCTTCACAAGGTCGCAGCAGTCTTGCGATAAAGCTCTCTTCCAGGGCAGGCGCTGCTGTCAGAGCGCCAGAAGCAGCCCGCGCAGTCGAGGCATCTTCCCGTGTCGCGGCCAGCCCCAGCGTCGTTCGCCCAGCCTGGGTTGATGAGCATCCCGCGGCCGATGCAGGCCATATCTACGCCGGTACGCGACAGGATGTCGCGGGCATCATCCGCGCTCTTTATGCCGTTGACTGCGAAGACAGCACAGTCGACATCCTTCTTGATCTCACCAGCGGCGAATACCACATCCTTGTGCGGGAACGCCTCGGGTTTGCTGGGCTCGTCCTCGCCGTAGAAGCCGTAGGACACGTTGATGAAGTCTATCCCGTGTGCCGCCAGCTCCTTTGCGTGGGATATACCGTCCGCGAGTGTCGGCTCAAAGGCTCCCAGACGGATGCCGACAACAAAGCTCTTCGGGACCTCTTGCCTCACCATCTCAAGGGTCTCCAGGGCAAAGAGGCTCGGGTTACTGCCGTACGCGTCGGTTCTTCTATTCACACGGTTGTTGTAGAACTGGCAGACCAGATACTGGTGGCAACCATGCAGCTCAACACCGTCATAGCCGGCCTTGGCCGCCCGTAATGCCGCGCTGACAAATGCCCTCTGAGCCTCCCGTATCTCATCAGTGGTCATCTCACGGCCACGCTTCAGCATGCCCCGGTGCACAAGCTCAAAGTCGGACGGGCACAGCATCGCAGCCTCTTCTATGCCAACAACGCCGGCGTGGTGAATCTGCATGAAGACCGGCGTCCCTTCCTGGTGGATGGCATCCGCTATCCGCTTGAGGCCCGGAATCTGCTCATCCGACCAGACGCCAAGCTGCCTGTGGGCCAGCTTCCCACGGGGATCGACGCAGGTCGCCTCCTGGATGATAAGCCCCGCCCCGCCTTTGGCAAGGGCCCGGTAGTGCTCGACATTCTCGTCACTTACACAGCCGTCCTCACCACACAGGTTGTAGCGAACGCAGGGAGGCATGCAGATGCGGTTCTTTATCTCAACGCCCCTGATGTGGAAAGGCTCGAACAACTTGTCCATATG
Source organism: Coriobacteriia bacterium (assembly GCA_009783245.1). Classification (GTDB taxonomy): domain Bacteria; phylum Actinomycetota; class Coriobacteriia; order Coriobacteriales; family UBA8131; genus WRHL01. The sequence goes on along the minus strand of WRHL01000058.1, from coordinate 7,482 downwards.
CAGACCTCCCGGTATTCCTGCCGTCTGGGGATATAGTAGCGAAACACCTCGTGGCGGGACAAGGGAATCTCTTGTGTTATATTGAGACGTTCGCAGGCAGAGAAGTGACAGGATGACACTACTACAACTATTCAAGAGCGTAGCGCCCTATGCCCGACCCTATAAGTGGCTGGTTGTGGCCGCTTTGGCGCTGACCCTTGTTGGGTCGATAACAGCACAGGTCAATGCCTATGTGCTGCAGTTCACGGTGAACAGCATCGCCCAGCTGCTGGAAGACCAGAAACAGCTTTCAGAGGGCCTCTTCATCATCGCGATCATCACAGCCATACTCCTGGGGAAGGAAGCGCTGAGCATACTTATCACCTTTGGGCAGAAATCCTTTGGCGAGAAGATCAGGATCTTTGTGTCCAGGGACCTTGCGCAGCAGGTGATAGAGCGGGTCCTGACCTATAGGCTGGCGTTCTTCTCCGAGGATGACAGTGGGTCGGGCAAGCTGCAGGCCCGTATCGACCAGGGGGTCTCAAGCCTGACGCGCACGATCCAGAGCTTCTTCATTGAGATATTCCCGCTCTTCGCCTCTGCTATTGTGGCGCTCATCGGCATGCTCAACGCGAATATCTACGTTGGGCTTGTGGCGCTCTGCATTGTGCCGGTCTACTTCTTTATCAGCCTGCAACAGGCAAAGAGGCTGAAGGGTTGGCGGCGCGAGATCCGTTCCAATCGCGAGAACAGGTCGGGCGGGATCATCAACATCCTGGAGTCGATAACCGTCATCAAATCCTTCAACCGCGAGGATATCGAGGCAAAGAAGCAGCAGGATCTGCAGATCGCCCTCACAGAGACGCAGATGAAGACGCGTTCGACGAACTTCAAATATGACGGCCTGAAGACCTTCATCGAGCAGTTCGGTGTGGTGGTGATCATCATCCTGACTGCCTACCTGGTGTTGACCGGGCAGATGCAGATCGGTGCGATCATGCTCCACATCCTGCTGTTCAACAACGTCACGGCGCCTATCCGGCAGCTGCATCGCATCTATGGGGAGGTCAATGACGCACTTATCTACGCAGAGGGTTTCTTTGACATCCTGAACGCCGAGGAGCAGGTGGAGCAATCCGGTGAGTATCGTCCCGAGAAGATCAGTGGGAAGTTCGAGCTGCGTGGTGTGGATTTCACCTATCCTAACGGGACGCAGGCGCTCTTCAACATAGACATGACAATCCAACCGGACAGGATCACGGCGCTGGTGGGGCTTTCCGGGGCCGGCAAGAGCACGCTCATCAACCTGCTCGACAAATTCTATGAGCCGGATGGTGGCGAGATCCTGCTTGATGGCGTTCCCCTGCACGATTTTGACACCCACTACCTGCGGGAGAATATAGGGCTGGTGTTGCAGAAGAACCATATCTTCAGCGGCACTATCGCCGAGAACATCCTCTACGGCAAACCTGATGCTTCCTATGAGGAGATGGTGGATGCTGCCAGGCAGGCCTACATCCACGACGAGATCATGAAGCATGCCCAAGGTTATGAGTCCTCAGCGCTCGCCCTCTCGGGCGGGCAGCAACAGCGCATCGCGATAGCGCGCCTGTTCCTTAAGAAGCCGCCCATCATCTTTTTAGATGAGCCTACGGCAAGCCTTGATGCCGTTGCGACGGAGCAGATCAAGAACAGCCTTGATGCCATCAAGAAGGGGCGCACGGTCATCATGGTCTCCCACAGCATCTCCCAATACGTTGACGCGGAGATGATCTATGTCCTGAAAGAAGGGCGGGTTGTCGAGCACGGGACGCATGAGGATGCCTACCGCCAGGGCGGCACCTACAAGGAGATATTCGATGCCGCAGCCCGCAGCCTCAATGTGGAGAAGATCAACAACACCATCAGCGAGGGCGGCGGTGCGTCAGCCTCTGGCGCTGACCCTCGGCGCTGACCCTCCTGCTGTCGCCCTGCTCACCCGCACGCTGACCCTCGGCGCTGATACGCACCTTATCAGGGGGCTCAAGCCGTGTGCTATAATCCGCAGCGGAGGTCATTTTCAACGAAAACCGCATATCTTTGCCAAGGAAGCAGGGCAAGGCCCGGCGAGGCTGTGGGCAAGGCCCTTGACCCAGGTCAGAGGGTACCTCCGACGTCTGTGATTAATCCCATGGCGGCGTGGGCAGCCCGGTTGCTTCAGTGAAGAGGCCTCTTTTATCCGTAAGCGAAAGAGAGGTGCTGCATGAAAGAAAGCATGAAGGCAAGAAAGGCCACGTCGCTCCTGTTAGCGGTCCTGCTCATACCAGCAGTATTCCTGGGCTGCGCAAAACCAGCGGAAGAGGCTCAAGCGCCACCTGCAGCAGAGACGCAGGAGACGCAGGGGACGCAGGAGGAGACACCGGCCGGCCCTGTGGACACCACAGTATCCATTGTTGACATCACCGGACGCACGGTCACACTGCCCAAACCGGCGGAAAGAGTTATTGGGACGCACAACCCCACCATGAATATCGCCATAATCCTGGGCGGTGGCGGAGAGTACATCGTGGGCTTTGGCAACAAGAACATGGCCGGAAACCTGTATTCCTACGTGTACCCCGAGCTGGACGATGTTGTACAGATAGGCAAGGGGCGAGAGATCAATATCGAAAGCTGCGTGGAAGTGAAAGCAGACCTCATCATCCTGCCTGAGCGCTTTGCCGATCTCGCAAGTCAGTTTGAGGCGGCAGGCATACCGGCCGCAGTCATATTGCCTAACAACGAGAGCTATGAGTCCATAAAGGAATCCATCAGATTGCTGGGAATACTGCTGGGCGAGGAAGAGCGGGCGTCTAGTATCATCTCTTTCTTTGACGAGAAGATCGGCTCTGTCAAGGCTATTGCCGCACAGGCGCCAGAGAGTCCCAAGGTCATGTTCACCGGCGCCTCCTCTCAGCTTTCTGTGGCTAATGGTTCGATGCTGCAGTCTGTGATGATCGAGACGGTTGGTGCGACCAACGTAGCAAAAGAGGTCGATGGTGGTGGGGACTTCATCGAAGTGAGCCTGGAGGAGATAGTCGGATGGAACCCGGATGTCATATTCATACCGGCCTATGCATCCTATTCCGTTGATGACGTATTGAATGACCCGGCTTGGAGCAGTATAAACGCAGTCAAAAACGGCAAGGTATACCAGTTCCCCAGCCTGCTTGAGCCCTGGGATTATCCAACCCCCTCCACGCTCATGGGTCTTGAGTGGATGCTCAGCAGCCTGTATCCTGAGCTCATCTCTCAGGATCAGGTGCTTGAAGACGCGAACACCTACTATAAGATGGTGTACGGACAAACCTTTACCGCGGAGCAGCTCGGATTGAAGTAGGATCGCAAAGCAGCTCGGATTGAAGTAGGTTGCTGGAAAGAAAGAAGTATATCCGGATCGTCATTGGCCTTGGGGTCACACTTGGTGTGCTGATCGTTGCGGCCTTGTGCATGGGGAGGTTCAGCATGAACCCCTCCGATGTCATGGAGGTCTTCACGGCAAAGCTCAGCGGTGGCACCCCTGATGAGTCAATGGAGACCATCGTGTTCAAGATACGCCTGCCACGGGTGTTGGCGGCGGTCCTTATCGGTGCGGCGCTATCGCTTTCTGGCACGGCGTATCAGAGCACGTTTCGCAACCCCTTGATCTCCCCCGACCTTCTGGGGGTCTCATCCGGTGCAAGCCTGGGAGCGGCGCTGGCCATTCTGCTTGGTGGCTCGCTGCAGATCACTCAGGGTTTCGCGTTTGTAGGCGGGATCATCGCTGTATTGCTGGCAACCAGCATGCCAAAGCTTCTGCGCAACTCATCCAATATGACGCTGGTGCTCTCCGGGATCATCGTGACGGGTTTCATGGATGCCTTGATTGGGGTAATCAAACTCCTTTCTCGTGAACAGGACCAGCTTGCGTCTATAGTGTTCTGGCAGATGGGCAGCCTGTCGCATGTGAACACGGCGCAACTCCTCTCTATCCTGGCGCCCATCCTGGTGTGCCTGGTGGTGCTGTTTGTGCTCTCATGGCGCCTGAACATCCTTTCCTTTGGCGAGCAGGAAGCACAGACGGTGGGTATCAACGTCACATTGCTCAGAGGTATCATCATTGTCTGCGCCAGCCTGCTGACCGCCAGCGCTGTGAGTGTCAGTGGGACCATCAGGTGGATCGGGCTCATCATCCCGCACTTTGGACGCCTCATCTGCGGCAGCGACAATACCAAGCTGATACCCACGGCTGCCCTGCTGGGTGGCGCATTCATGCTGGTCATCGACACACTTGCCCGCACCATGACGTCCATTGAGATCCCCCTGTCCATACTGTCGGGCCTGGTGGGTGCGCCACTGTTCGCGTGGCTGCTCTTCAGGCAGAAGGCAAAAGTGCTATGAGTATCGAGATAAGCAACCGGGGAATGCCAGGGGAGCCCTATGAGGATGCCAGGGGAGCGCTATGAGTATCGAGATAAGCAACCTGGACTTCTCCTATGGTACTAAGCAGGTGCTGCGCAATCTGAACCTGAGCATCAATCCAGCTGAGACGCTGACCATACTGGGGCCCAATGGCTCTGGCAAGACCACCTTCCTCAGCCTGGTTGCCGGGCTTTTGGCGCCAAGCGGCGGAAGCATAGTCTATGACGGGAAGCCATTCAAAGCGATGAGCCTGCGCAAGATGGCACAGCTGGTTGGCTATGTGCCGCAGATCCTTATGCCGGCTTTCGACTACAGCGTGCTCGACTACGTGGTCACCGGTTGCGCGCCTCAGATAGGCTCGCTGGGGCGGCCAAGGCAGAAGCATTATGACACGGCCCTGGAGGCGATACAGCTGCTGGGCATCGAGCACCTGACGGAGAAATCATACCGGCAGATAAGCGGAGGCGAGAGGCAGCAGGTCTCGATCGCCCGGGTGCTGGCGCAGAGCCCCACGTACATCCTCATGGACGAGCCCACCTCGCATCTGGACTACGGCAATCAGATCCGCGTGCTCAAGACCATAAAGCAGCTGAAGGAGAAGGGCTTTGGCGTTGTATTCACCACGCACAACCCCGACCAGGCCCTGCTGATAGAAGGGAAGACTGCGATTATCGACAGGCAGGGAAACCTTGTGTTTGGCGACAGCAGCGAGATGATCGACGAGGAATACCTTTCGGAGCTGTTTGGGACACAGATGCGCATCGCCCGTATCGAGAAGAAGGGCCGCAAGGTATGCTATGCAGCAAGTCTCAACAATGAGGAGACAGAAGAGGCAGAGCGGGTGGAAGAGGCAGAGCTGGCGGAAGAGGCAGAGATGGCGGAAGAGGCAGAGCGGGTGGAAGAGGTAGAGCTGGTGGAGGAGATGGGCGCCGATATATGACGGATAAGCACAGACAGGGGATCCTTCTCGTCAACACGGGAACGCCTGCCGCACCTACTCCTGAGGCGGTAAGGGCGTACCTGTCGCAGTTCCTTATGGACAGGCGCATAGTCCCCATGAACCGGACCGCCTGGTGGTTCATCCTGCATCTGTTCATCCTGCCCCGGCGCTCGCGCAGAAGCGCTGCCAAGTATGCATCTATCTGGGGCGAGAAGGGATCGCCGCTGCTGGTGACGCAGGAGGAGCTCAAGTGCGCCCTGCAGCGCGCCTTTGAGGAAGGGGAGCCGGCAAGGCCTGAGAGGTTGGAAGAACCGGGTCGCGTTGTGGTAGCCAACGGTATGAGTTTTGGGGAGCCGAGCATCATCGCCGCGCTGGAGGGCCTGCGTCTTGCCGGGTGCGAGCGGCTGCTGGTGCTGCCTTTGTACCCGCAAAGCGCCTTCTCCACAACGGCGGTGGTCCGCGATGCGTTGCAGCCTGCGCTTGCCGCGCTTGGTTGGGAGACCAGCTGGCAGCTCATCGACAACTACCATGACAACCCCGCGTATGTGCAGGCTGTGGCTGAGACGGTCAGGGAGGCGGGCTTCATCCCCGGTTCCAGGGACAGACTGCTCTTCTCGTATCATTCGATACCCCTGAAGGACCTTGCCGCAGGAGACAGCTATGCCCAGCAATGCGAGACCTCAAGCCGGGGGATCGCGGCTGCACTGGGAATAGGGCAAGGGCAGTGGGCCATTGGCTATCAGTGCCGCTTTGACAGGGGCAGGGACTGGCTTGCCCCGTTCACCAAGGACATGCTCGCGGGTTGGGCCAAAGAGGAGGGACCAGAAGGAGGCGGGAGGGTGTTCCTTGTCTGCCCGGGCTTCGCCCTTGACTGCCTTGAGACGCTGTATGATGTGCCGCAGGAGTTACAGCCTCACTACCAGGCCGCCTGTGCCGCGGCAGGAAACCCTGGGCAGCAAGGCGACTTTGTCTACGTGCCCTGCCTGAACAGCAGCAAGCCCCATGTCAGGGCGCTCTGTGCCGTTGTAGCAGACTCTCTGAATGCCTCGGCCCCGCAAAAAGAGTGAAGGAGACAATACCATGGGTAATCAACAGACAATCCAAGGCGAAGGAGCCAGGAAACCCAACAGGCTCCTACGGAGGATCCTTCTCATAGAGCTTCTCTTTGTTGGGATCGGGGCCCTGGGCGGCGGCGGCGCTGCCCTCATCTCCCCCGACGGCTCCCTGATGCAGGCCCAGACGCTCATACCCGCCCTGCAGGACCTGCCCCTTGTAGGGCCGCTCATAGATTCACTCCTCCTGCCGGCAAGCGCCCTTTTGCTGTTTGTGTTTGTCCCCCAAACCCTGGCCGCCATCTTCCTTCTCAGGAAACGCCCTCGGCAATACACCGCAGGGATCGTAGCCGGGATCCTATTGATGCTCTTTACCTTGGTAGAACTCATCTTCCTCTTCAATGTGCTGTCGATAATCTACTTTGCATTGGGGGCCTCCGAGGTCGCCCTGAGCTACCTCTGCGGCAGCGCCTTTAGAGCAGGATCCAGCCAGGGAAGCGCCTAGACTCACCAGTCTCTTCCAGCAAGGTACGCAATCTCCCGTTGGGGGATGATAAGCCGTATCCCAGGGTGCTGACGCTTGAGGGCCTGCTCCAGGGGCGCGGTGTCGATGCTGCGTGAGATCGGTGGGAACGTGTTGTCAAAATGGTCGAGCAGCACCGTGTGGGGCCTGAGCCTTTCGATGATGGGAAGGGCGATGCTCACCAGGTGCGAGTGACCCTGGTAGGGGAGAACGAGAAGGTCGGGGCCCGTGGTGTAGTTGGCGTCCTCTGCCAGCGAGAGGCTTCCCATCACTGTGACCAGGGTATTGTTGTGGATGACCTCAAAGACAACGGTCTCTCCGTTCTCTGTGTACAGCCGGTTGTCCCTGAGAAGCGCCCGTGCGTTCTTTGCGTGACGCAGCATGCGTGGGCTGAGCAACGTTGTAAGGGCTAGTTGGGCATCAAAGCGTATGTGCCTGCCAGGCAGGACGCTGACAGCGACGTCTGCTGCGTCTTCATCGCTGAAGTGGGACAAAGGGGACGGTTCAGGAGGGTGGACAGGGGTACGGATAATTCGTCCATTTTTCATTAATAATGGACGAATTATACG
>WRHL01000057.1 GCA_009783245.1 Coriobacteriia bacterium | reverse complement strand
GCCGTGCTGGAATCCAAGCCACCTGACAGGAGGGTGCTGGTAGAAGAGGCGGCGGGTATCCTCAAACACAAGAAGCGCAAGGAACGGGCATCACGCAAGCTTGTCGCCATGGATGCCTCGCTTGAACGGGTGAACGACATCATCCGCATCATCGAATCCCAGCTCAGGCCCCTGGAGCGCCAGGCGGCGCGTGCACAGCAGCACAAGAAGCTCACCGATGAACTGGTGGCGCTTGACTTGGCCCTGGCAGTGGATGACCTGCGTAGCCTGCAGGTTGAGTGGAACCTTCTGGACCACAAGGAGAAGGAGATCGATGCCGAGGTCGAGTTTGTGCGCTTCCGTTTAGCTGAGCGGGAAGCCGAACTCAGCAAACGACAGCTTGCTCTGGAGGAGAAAGGCCTGTTCACCGGGGACCTCAACGAGCAACGGATCCGTTGTCAGTCCATCATCCAGAGGCTTGACGCGGGTATGCTGGTGCTTGAGGAAAAGGGCCGCAACATGGTCTCGCGCCTCTCTGACCTGCGCGCATCCATCTATAACTCCCAGGCGCGCTATAAAGCTGCGACGGCGGAGTTCGAAGAGGTCAGTGAGCGCCTTGGCGAGGGGCAGGGTAAGGTGAAGGGGCTCTATGCGCAGCTCAATGACCTGAGCCGTGACTCTGAGCTTGTCTTCAAGAATAAGAACCGCGCAGAGGAGGAGCGCGATCGCGCCATTACGGCGCTTCGCAACCACCAGACCGCGCTTGACACCGCGCGGATCAATTTTGCCAAGGCATCCGAGTCGCTCAGCTCTTTGGATGTAGAGGAGTCCCTGCTCAGGGAGAGCCACGAGCAGATCGATACAGAATTCATAGGCACGCAGGGGGTATTGGCTGAGCGCCGGGCGAAGTTCGACGCCCTGGAGACACAGCTGGCTAAAGAGCGGGCAGAGTCCAAGCTCGCCAAAGCCGATATCGACAAGCGCGTGCGCCTGTTGGATGACAGGCGACAGAAACGCGACCAGAGCCGCGAGGTCCTTACGGCGATCCAGGCGGAGATTCGCGCCATTGAAGAGGTTGACCGGGCATTTGACACGGCTTCCCCAGCGCTGAACTGGATAAACACGCACCGGGAGGAACTGAGCGGTATCATTGGCAGGCTTGCAGACACCGTAAAGGTCAAAGGCGCTATCAAGCTGCCCTATGGCATGCAGACAGAAGAGGTCGAGGCACTGGTTGAGCGCCTGCTTGGCGCAGACCTCTTTGGCCTTCTTGTGGAGGATGGCAAGGCGGCAGGCAAGATAGCAGACAGGCTGCTCAGTGGCAGCGAGCCTGGGGAGATCTCCCTGGTGCCCTTGGATGTCACCTTGTCACAGGTGGAGAAATCGCCTCGAGGCGAGCGGCTGATCGATTTATTGGAGTTCTCAACTACCGACCAGAATGCCATCAAAGCCCTTCTCGGCGATATCTATCTTGCAGAATCTGTCAGTGAGGCCCTGAAGTTCCACCTCCGCGATACCATAGGCCTGCGCTTTGCCACGCGGGCGGGGGCGGTTGTCTGGCCCAATGGCAAGCTCACGTTGGGTATGCAGCACAACGATGTCGACAGCGTGCTTGCCCGCCACCGCAAACTCAACCTTCTGAAGGAGGAGCAGAAGAACGCCTCCAGCCTTCTTTCCGATGTGGAGCTTGAGGTCTCCAATGCCGAGAGCAACCTTCAAGCGGCGCAACAGGATGACTTCGAGATATCGCAGCGGATGGCTAAGGCCCATGGCGACAGCGACTCTGCAAGGGAGGAGCTGGCGCGGCTTGAGGAATCCATGACACAGCTGCTCTTCCGCCGTGAGGGGCTAGAGCGAAAGCTCAATGACATCGCTGTGCGCCGTAAGTCCTCTGAGCCCATGGCTGACGAGAATGCCGAACGCATCAAGTCGCTTGAGGCTGGCTTGAAAGCCCTTGAGGACAGGGTCACCGACACTGAGGGCATCCTACAGAAAGCGGCCTTGGAGAAGGACCTGGTCTCAGAGAAGCTCTCCGCAACAAAGGTCGAGGTAGAATCAACAAAAGGCTCGCTGAGCTACCTGAAAAGCAGACATGAGAGCCTGCGTCTTGAGATCAAAGAGCTGGAGAGGATGCTTGAGGTCTCAAAGCAGACCGAGCAGTCATTGGATATCATCAGAAGACGGGTCGACCCACTCTATCAACTGTATGAGACCCTGCATGGGGGAGCGACAACCTGGGCGGAGAAACTGCGTGACCAGGTGCAGCTTGAGCAGACCGACTCCAAGAACCTGAAGACCGTCATCAGTGAGGCGACTGCGGCTGTTGAGGCAGCCCGTGGCGAGCTCGAGGGAGTGACGGGGCAACTGGTGGAGCTGCGTATCGAGAAGGCGCGGCTGGAGTCTGAGGTTGAGCATGCCATTACGCGTATCACGCAGGAGAACGGGGTTGCGCTGGAGATAGCGCTGGAGGCGCCCTCGCCCGAGGACCGGCAAAGCGCAGAGAACCAGGCGAACCGTCTACGCAAGAAGCTCACCACCATTGGCGCGGTCAACCATGTAGCCATGGAAGAATATGAGGCGCTCAAGAAACGGCGCGACTACACGCTTGAGCAGGTGGAGGATCTCAGAGAAGCCCGCAAGGCCCTCACCAGGATAGAGCGCGCGCTCGACCGCAAGATGAAGAACCAGTTCCTCGAGACCTTTGAACAGGTGAACAGCAGCTTCCAGGAGGTCTTTGGGACGCTCTTCCCTGGCGGTTTTGGTCAGCTGCTGCTGATAGAGGGTGACGAGTCTGATGATCTGGGGATAGAGGTAAGCGCCCAGCCGCAAGGCAAGAAGATCACCAAGCTCTCCCTGATGAGCGGTGGCGAGAAAGCGCTGACCGCCCTGGCATTGCTTTGTGCGGTCTACAGGATACGCGAGGTCCCCTTCTACATACTTGACGAGGTGGACGCGGCGCTTGACGATACCAACCTCGCGCGCCTGATCGACTACTTCAACCAGATACGTCAGCATACCCAGCTGATACTGGTGACGCATCAGCGTCGTACCATGGAGGCCGCGGATGTCCTCTATGGGGTGTCCATGCAGGCGGCCGGTGTCTCCAAACTGGTCAGCCAGCGCCTTGACCAGGCCCTCAGGCAGGCAGAAGAGCCTATTCTCAGCAGCGACTTGGAGCCCTGATGTCCTGGCTTGAACGACTGAGTGAAGGGCTTTCGCGTACGCGGGAGCGCTTTTCCGAACAGATCAATGTCATCTTCGATCGGGGGCCGCAGCTCGATGATGATTTCTGGGATGCACTGGAGGAGAGCCTGATCCTGGCGGATTTTGGTGGCCCTGCGACCATTGACATCATCGATCAGCTGCAGGATGCGGCCGTACGTCTCGCGCTGCCTGACGGCTATGCCGTTTTCGACCGCATGACCCAGACTATCGCTGGCATGTTCACCCTTGCTGAAGAGGACGTCTTTGCGTTGTCTCCCGTCTGCGTCTTGTTTGTAGGCATCAACGGTTCTGGCAAGACCACCACTGTGGGTAAGCTGGCAAAGGATGGCGTAGACAACGGGCGTACCGTACTTCTCGGCAGTGCAGATACCTTTAGGGCGGCTGCCATCGAGCAACTGGATGTCTGGGCACAGCGGGCGCAGGTCCCTGTTATCAAGCGGGAGCGGGGCGCTGATCCGGCGAGCGTGTCCTTTGAGGTGGTGGAGAAGGCCGAGCAGTTGGGAGCCGACCTTATCCTCATCGACACGGCGGGACGGCTGCATACCTCGGACGACTTGATGCGCGAGTTGGAGAAGGTGGTCAAGGTAACCCGTAAGCGGGCGGAGCAATACCATGGCCCAGACGGAGCTGGCAGGGAACTGCCGGTCAAGACGGTGTTGGTGTTGGATGCGACCACCGGGCAGAACGGCCTGCAGCAGGCCCGGGAGTTCAACCGTGCGCTTGACCTGGACGGTGTTATCATCACCAAGCTTGACGGGACGGCCAAGGGCGGTATTGCCGTTGCCGTGTCGCATGAGTTGGGACTGCCCGTTTTCCGCATAGGTGTGGGGGAGAAGATAGACGATCTGCGCCCCTTCGAACCCGAGGATTTCGCCCGTGCTCTTATCGGCGATACCCGGGAATAGCAAGTCACAGTATATGTGCAGTGACGGATAAAGGAGCGACGCGTGTTTGACAATCTCTCGGATCGTTTGCAGGATGTGTTCACCGGCCTGCGCTCGAAGGGTCGTCTGACCGAGGCTGACATCGAGACTGCCATGCGTGAGATCCGCCTTGCCCTGTTGGAAGCGGATGTCAACTTCAAGGTGGTCAAGGGCTTTGTCGCTGCGGTAAAGGAAAAGGCGCTGACATCCGAGGTGCTTGAGTCGCTGACACCGGCTCAGAACGTGGTGAAGATCGTGCTCGACCAGCTCACCGAGCTGTTGGGCGCGGACGACACCGCCCTGACGCTTTCTTCCCGCATACCCAACGTGATTATGCTGGTGGGCCTGCAGGGTTCAGGCAAGACAACAGCGGCCTCAAAGCTTGCGTACAGGCTGAAAGCGCAGGGGCACAGCCCGCTGCTGGTTGCTGCCGATGTGTACCGCCCAGCGGCCGTCGACCAACTGGAGTCCCTGGGTGCGGATATAGGGGTCAAGGTGTTCAAGGGCGACGGGAAGAACCCGGTGCTCATCGCTGAGGCTGCAGTGCATGAGGCCATCGACACGCTGAGGGACATCGTGATCATCGACACCGCAGGACGCCTGCACGTGGACGAGGAGATGATGGCTGAGGCTGCGGCTATCAAGGCAGCGGTCAAGCCGGAGCAGGTCCTGATGGTTGTGGATGCCATGACTGGCCAGGATGTTGTCAACGCGGCAGCTGCATTCGCCGAGCGTGTGGACTTTGACGGCGTGATCATGGCGAAGATGGACGGCGATGCCCGTGGTGGCGGTGCGCTGTCCATACGCGAGGTGACCGGCAAACCCATCAAGTTCATCTCGGAAGGTGAGAAGCCTTCCTCCCTGGAGGAATTCCACCCCGACCGCCTGGCCAAGCGCATCCTGGGAATGGGCGATGTGGTCACGCTCATCGAGAAGGCCCAGGCCATGGCCGACGAGGAGGTCTCCCAGGCAGAAGCCGAACGCATGGCCCGCGCCGACTTGACCTTTGACGACTTCATCACCATCAACCGTCAGGTACGCAAGATCGGCGGCATGGGCAGCCTGCTCAAGGCCCTTCCTGGAGGTGAGAAAGCCCTGGGGTCAGGGCAGGTCGATGAGGGTATCCTCGACAGGATGGAAGTCATCATCAACTCCATGACCAAGGCGGAACGCCTGAAGCCCTCCATTATCAATGGGTCGAGGCGTCTGCGCATTGCCAATGGGGCCGGCGTACAGGTCTATGAGGTGAACCAGCTTATCAAGCAGTTCGATGAGACCAGAAAGGCCATCAAGAAGATGCAGGTAGCCATGGGCAGCGGTCAGGGCAAGGGCAAGGGGAAAGGTAAGGGAAAGAAAGGCCGTAGCAGGGGTATGCGCGGTATACCCGGCCTGCCTGGTATGGGCGGCATATCCGCCGCCGACCTCAAGGGCCTGGAGGAAATGCTGAAGTGACTCACCCTTTACCGACCTAGACCGTTTGTAGTACCATACCTATTCGTGTGTTTTCTGGAAAGAAAGGCAAGTCTTGAACGCATTATTAATAGCAGTGCTGGTAATCTGGCTGATATCAGGCATCGGTCTGATACTTTTTGTGTTGCTGCACTCGGGCAAGGGTGCTGGGCTCTCTGACATCATCGCTGGTTCGGTCTATAGCAACACCACAGGGACAAGCATAGTCGAGAAGAACCTTGACAGGATCACCATTGTCTTTGCGGTGATCTTCTTTATCACGCTTCTGATATTGATGCTCATCTATCCTCAGGGAACGGTTGCAGGTTATTAACCAGAAGCGGTTTGTGTTGCAATTTGTCGGCGTGGCGGAACGGCAGACGCGCTAGCTTGAGGGGCTAGTGTCCGAACGGACGTGAGGGTTCAAATCCCTCCGCCGACACCAGTTTGGCCAGCTAACTACTAGTTAGCTGGCCATACTGCGTTTAGACGGAGGGATTTGAACACTATTATCTCTGCCCCTTAAGCAGTGATACGTTAAAATTGATTCACTGAACAGCGCGCTATGAATCAAGTGATGTCCCAGAAGACTGATTGCGGGGTACTGGTGGGTTCTCAAGTGGAAACATATGATGCTGGGATCCGTTTGGATGAGGTTCTGCCAGACTATCCAGCGTTTGAGACAGGGATACGACGAGCACCAAGCAGGGGTTATCGTCTGAGTGAGGCGCAGACCCATACAGCGCTGAAGAACGCGCTGCGCTATGTGCCCCCGTGCCTGCATGAGACGCTGGCGCCAGAATTCCTGGAAGAACTGAGGACTTACGGCCGCATCTACGCCTACCGCTTTCGCCCCGAGGGGCGGATCTGGGGCCGACCCATAGATGCATACCAGGGGTGCTGCGTTGAGGGCAGGGCGTTTCAGGTCATGATAGATAACAACCTCGACTTTGAGACGGCGCTGTACCCTTATGAGCTGGTCACCTATGGCGAGACAGGCTCTGTCTTCCAGAACTGGATGCAGTATCGGCTTGTGAAGAAATACCTTGAGGCCCTGACCGACCAGCAGACCCTGGTCATCTCATCGGGGCATCCCCTTGGCTTGTTCCCCTCACGCCATGAAGCGCCTCGGGTCATCATCACCAATGCGCTCATGGTGGGCATGTATGACAACGCGGATGACTGGGAGATCGCCGAGCAGATGGGCGTGGCGAACTATGGGCAGATGACAGCGGGCGGCTGGATGTACATAGGCCCGCAGGGCATTGTGCACGGAACCTTCAACACGCTGCTCCTTGCCGGAAGGCTCAAGCTGGGCATCCCGCATGACGGAGACCTGCGCGGCGTGCTGTTTGTCTCTTCAGGCTTGGGAGGGATGAGCGGCGCACAACCAAAGGCTATCGAGATCGCAGGCGGCGTGGGGATCATCGCGGAGGTGGACGCCTCCCGTATAGAGACCCGTCATAAACAGGGCTGGGTGGGCCACGTCACCGACAGTTGCCAGGAGGCTTTCGCTTTGGCGCAGGGCTATCTCAAGGATAAGCAGCCTGCTTCCATCGCCTACCATGGCAACATCGTCGATTTGCTGGAATATGCCGTAGCGCATGATCTGCCCATACCCCTCATCTCGGACCAGACCTCCTGTCACAACGCCTACAACGGCGGCTATTGTCCTGTTGACATGACGTATGCAGAGCGGACCGCGCTGCTGGCCAGGGATGCAGCAGGCTTCCACAAGGAGGTAGACCGGTCACTTCACCGCCACTACCAGGCAATCAAGGCGCTCACCAAACGTGGCAGCTACTTCTTTGACTATGGCAACAGCTTTTTGAAAGCCCTGTATGACGCAGGTGTGCGTGAGATCTCAAAGAACGGCATAGACGAGAAGGACGGCTTCACCCTTCCCTCCTACGTGGAGGACATACTGGGGCCGGAGCTGTTCGACTATGGCTATGGGCCGTTTCGCTGGTGCTGCCTCTCCGGCAACCCAGAGGACCTGCGCAAGACCGACCAGGCGGCGCTGGCGTGTATAGATCCCAATAGGCGTGGGCAGGACCGGGACAACTGGCTCTGGATTCGCGACGCAGCCCAAAACGACCTTATCGTGGGCACCCAATGCCGCATCCTCTACCAGGACGCTGAGGGGCGCACCCGCATCGCGCTCAAGTTCAATGAGATGGTCAGAAACGGCGAGGTGGGGCCCATCATGTTAGGGCGCGACCACCATGATGTCTCCGGTACCGATTCCCCCTTCCGCGAGACCGCCAACATCAGGGATGGCAGCAATGTGATGGCGGACATGGCGACCCAGTGCTTTGCGGGCAACGCGGCACGGGGCATGAGCCTGGTCGCACTGCACAACGGCGGTGGTGTGGGTATAGGCAAAGCGATAAACGGCGGTTTTGGGATGGTGCTCGATGGCAGCGAAAGAGCTGCTGAGACCGTCGCGAACGCCCTGATGTGGGACGTGATGGGCGGCGTCGCCCGGCGTGGCTGGGCAGGCAATGAACACTCGCTGGAAGTCAGCTCCGCCTACAACCTCAAGCTTCAAGGGCAGGGACACATCACCTTGCCCTATCTTGCAGACGACAGCCTGATAGCTGGGTCTATCGCTGCCGAGAAAGGCAGATGAAGCCGGTGCTTTCCCTTCTGGTCACCAACATAGGACTGCTTGCCACGCCTGAGGGCAGGCATGCCAGGTGCGGCGATGCGCAGGCTGAGATCACGCTGCAACACAACGCGGCAATGGGAGTGGAAGACGGCAACATCGCCTATATCGGCCCAGCAGCACTTGCGCCACCTGCTGAAACGGTCATAGATGCCAAGGGGCGCCTTGCAACGCCGGGTTTGATCGACTGCCATACCCACCTGGTCTTTGGAGGTTGGCGGCAGCAGGAATTCCTGCAGAAGCTTGCGGGTGGATCCTATCTGGACATCCTCGCAGCAGGCGGCGGCATACTCTCCACCACCAGGGCGACCCGCCTGGCAACAGAGGCGGACCTGATCGACAAGGCCGAGCGTCTGCTGGCTGAGATGCTTACCCACGGGGTCACCACCTGTGAGGCGAAGAGCGGCTATGGCCTCTCGTTTGAACATGAGTGCAAGCAACTGAGGGTGGTGAAGGCCCTTAACGAGAAGGGCCCCGTTGAGCTGGTCTCCACCTTTATGGGTGCGCACGCCTTGCCTGAGGAGTTCGTCGATGACCGCGAAGCCTACCTCGCCCTACTCTGTGACACCCTTATACCGCTTGTGGCGCAGGAAGGCCTGGCAAGCTTCTGCGACGTCTTCTGTGAGACGGGAGTATTCAGCCCCACGGAAGCACGGCGCCTGCTTGTAGCAGCCCAGGCTCATGGCCTGGGCCTGAAGATCCATGCTGATGAGATCGACCCTATTGGCGGCAGCCTGTTGGCTGGCGAGCTGGGTGCGACGTCAGCGGAGCATCTGATCGCCTCTGGAGATGAGGAGATAGCGGCGTTGGCTGCGGGCGGGGTTATTGGGGTGTTGCTGCCTGCGACATCGCTGTACCTGGGAAAACCCTACGCACCGGCCCGCAGGATGCTGGCCGGGGGCATGGCGGTTGCCGTGGCAAGCGACTTCAACCCCGGGTCGAGCCCTTCGAACAACCTGCAGCTCTGCATGAACCTCGCCTGCCTGGGGCTTAATCTGACTCCCGCTGAGGCGCTCTGTGCCGTTACCCTCAACGCAGCGGCTGCTGTGGGACAGGCACAACGCCTGGGGACCCTGCAGATAGGCAAGCAGGCCGACCTGCTGCTGTGGGATGCCCCAGACCTGGAATATGTCTTTTATCGTTTTGGGTCGAACCTTGTGTATAGTGTCATCAAGAACGGACGACAGGTCATATAAAGGAGAAGGACAGGCCATGGCAAAGATCGTAGAGTGCATCCCCAACTTCAGCGAGGGAACCGACGAGGCTATACTGCAGGCGCTGGTCGAGGCAGCAACAGGCGTTCCCGGCGTCATGCTGCTCGACTGGTCGGCGGACAAAAGCCACAACCGCAGCGTCTTCACGCTTGCCGGCAGTCCCAACGCTGTGGCAGAGGCAGCGTTTTGCCTGTGTAAAGTTGCCTCAGAAAGGATCGACCTGCGAAACCATACCGGGGAGCACCCACGCATGGGCGCGACCGACGTCATCCCCTTTGTGCCTCTGCGTGAGATGGAGGTCGAGGACTGCGTTGCACTGTCAGAAGAGCTCGCTGAGCGTATCTGGAGCGAGCTATCCATACCTGTCTTCCTTTATGAATCCTCAGCGAGAAGCCCCCAACGGCGAAACCTCGCAGCCATACGCAAGGGACAGTTCGAGGGGATGCCCCAAAAGCTCAAGCAGCCTGAGTGGGCGCCTGACTTTGGCGACCCAGCGCCCCATCCCTCGGCCGGGGTGACCGCGGTAGGCGCTCGGATGCCGCTGATCGCCTTTAATATCAACCTGGATACCAACCGGCTCGATATCGCCAACGCCATCGCCAAGAGCATCCGCGGCTCAAGCGGCGGCTATTCCCACTGCAAGGCGATAGGTGTCATGCTTGAGGAGCGCGGCATCGCACAGGTTTCCATGAACATGGTCGACTTTGAGCAGACGCCGCTCTATCGTGTGTTCGAGGCGGTACGCTTTGAGGCGGCGCGTTGGGGTGTGCGCATACTGGGAAGCGAGGTCATTGGACTGACTCCCGTCAAGGCGCTTGCTGACTGCGCGGCATATTACCTGCAACTGGAGGATTTCGACTACAGCAGTCAGGTGCTGGAACAGCATCTCGACTGATTGCGCTATCCTCAGACGCATCGACTATCTACAAGGAGAACCCATGCTTAACGATAAGACCGTCTCAGAGTTCACCAACCTGTTAGGATCCGATGCACCTGCGCCAGGCGGTGGTTCCGCAGCAGCGTTGATGGGCGCCCTGGGCGTGTCCCTCACCGGAATGGTCGCGGCACTCACTGTGGGGAAGAGCAAGTATGCTGCATATCATACGCAGATGGAGCAGATCAAACGTGAGGCAGATGGGCTGCGTGGCGAATTGCTCACTTTGATGGAGGAGGACACAGCTGTCTTCAATCAGGTGGCGGCTGCCTATGCGCTACCCAGGGACAACGAGCAGGAGAAGTTGGCCCGCACCGATGCTATCCAGGCAGCGCTGCGCTGCTGCACTGAGACACCCTATCAGATGATGTGCGTGTCGATGCAGGCGTTGCGTCTCACAGAAAGGGCGCTGGAAGGCTACAATACCAATGCGGCCAGCGACCTGGGCGTGGCAGCCCTGGGGCTTGGTGCGGCGATACGCAGCGCCTGGCTCAATATCCTGATCAACCTTGGCAGTATTGCTGATGCGGGTTTCTCTGCGCGCTATAGAGCTGAGGGGGAGGCGCTGCTTGCGGATGCCCTGCCCCTCTCGGAGCGTATTTATCAGGTCATTATGGAAAGCCTCTAGGGCCTAGGAGTCAGATGATGCTCATAGTTGGAGACAGACAGCTTGAAGTACTTGATATCATCAACGTCGCCCGGAACCGTGAACGCATCGCCCTATCACAGGATGCGCTGGAACGGATGGCCGTCAGCCGCGCCTGGGTGGACGGGATAGTTGCATCGGATACCCCTGTCTATGGTATCAATACCGGATTCGGTGAATTCACCAAGATCAACATACCGCAAAGCGAACGCGAGCGCCTGCAGCGGAATCTGGTATTGAGTCACTGCACCGGTGTGGGAGAGCGTTTGCCGGAGGACATAGTGAGGGCGGTCATGTTGCTGCGCGTGAACTCGCTCGCCTTGGGTTATTCCGGTATACGTCCCCAGACAGTACAGACCTTGGTGGACCTGCTGAACAGCGATATCTATCCCGTGATACCCTGCAAGGGCTCTGTGGGTGCGAGTGGCGATCTGGCGCCTTTGGCTCACATGGCGGCAGTGCTGTTGGGTGAGGGCTTTGTTGTGAAGGACGGCCAGGAGGTTGCCTGTGCCCCAGTGCTGGAGGCAGCTGGCATAAGCCCCATCTCGTTGGCAGTCAAGGAGGGGCTTGCCCTGTTGAACGGCACACAGGTGATGACAGCCATCGCGGCGTTGACCTGCTATGACGCGCAGATCATCATGAAGACCGCCGACATCGTCGCAGCGCTGTCACTGGAAGCCCTACGCGGGACACGCGCCGCTTTCCACCCTCGCATTGCGGCAGTCCGTCCACACAGAGGACAGAAGGATACCAGCGAGAACCTTCTGCGTCTGACTGAGGATAGTGGGATCATCTCCAGTCACATCGATTGCGATAAGGTACAGGATGCCTATTCATTGCGCTGCGTCAGCCAGGTGCATGGCGCCTCCAAGGATGCGTTGCGTCGCAGCCTGGAAGCTGTTGAAGTGGAGATGAACGCCGTCACTGACAACCCCATTGTCCTGCCCGATACCGGCGAGATCATCTCAGGGGGCAACTTCCACGGACAGCCCATCGCCCTGGTGATGGACTACCTGAAGATCGCCATCTCTGAACTGGGCAGCATCTCTGAGCGACGCCTCAACCGTCTGCTCGATCGCCATTTAAGCGATCTGCCCGCCTTTTTAACCGCTAATCCCGGAGTCAACTCAGGCTACATGATATTGCAGTACACAGCAGCTTCGCTTGTCAGCGAGAACAAGGTGCTCTGCCATCCGGCATCCTGCGACTCCATTCCCACCTCTGCCGAGCAGGAGGATCACGTCAGCATGGGAACAATAGCCGCCCGCCAGGCCCGTGAGATCCTTGAGAACGTGTCCTATGTACTCTCAACAGAGTTTTTAGCTGCAGTGCAGGGCATTGACTATCTGGCACCCTTGCAGGCAGGGCTTGGAACTTCCGCCGTGCATCGGCAGATCCGCAGCCTGGTGCCACATCTGGACAATGACAGGGTGCTCTCACCTGACATACTCACCGTCCACAAGAGCATCATGGACGCAAGCGTGCTGGCAGCTGCCGAGGAGTCTGTTGGGGAGCTGCTGGGGTAGCCATACCTACACAAAAGGGACGACACAAAAAGGGACGTACCTTTTGTGTCGTCGTGTAGGTATACGTCCCTTTTGTGTAGACAGTGCCCCTACCTCTTGTAGAAGTACCCGCTGTTAAGCCCTGGTGCGGCCCCTCCCTTGGGCACTATCACTATCTGCATGGCCTCCATACGGTAGGAATAGCCGGCAGACCCGCACTCCTGGCCGTTTTTGGCCCAGCCCGTCCAGCCTATGCCCTGTACATGCGTGCGGTAGTAGACGTCATAGTTAGAAGCCATGGTGCCGGTGAGCTCTATGCACACGGCCTCCAGGCGCAGACTCTGCCCAGAGGTGCCGGAAGGCGCCCCGTTTGCCGCCCATCCCAGCCAGCCGATGTTCTGCACATGGGTGCGGTAGCGGATGCCCCCTGTATAAGGCGGGCTCTTAAGCGACAAGGACAGCGACTCAAGCCTTAAGCTCTTGCCCGAGGTGCCGA
>WRHL01000056.1 GCA_009783245.1 Coriobacteriia bacterium | reverse complement strand
CGATGAGCCAGAGGAGAAACTGCGGGCTCTTACCGCCCTGGTGGACCGCTTCTCAAATGAGATCATCCCCGCGCAGATCAAGACCGACTTCATTGCTGATGGGGTCAACTGCGTGGTCATGCTCAAGCTGGTACCAGAGCACATGTGTGGCAAGGCCCGGCTCTCGCGCAAGCGCCCCTGCTTGAATTACTGAGTCCTTTTACTGAGCTTCCACCAGGTTTCCACACGTTCCAAAAGTCTCCATGAATCTCCATAAACCCCACAAAACCATACTCTGAGTACCAGGGACTCAAGTCCTGCGCGGGTTGTCCCCAGTGAACACACAAAGGAATATCGAAGACAAGGCTTCTGCATGGGTCGCCTGAGCGACCCAGTCCATTTTTTACAAGGCTAATAGTGGATTGGGTGGAAGAATACGGCTGTGATCAGCCGTTGAACCTGAAGGAGTACTGTCATGCGTAAAACGGATAAGCAGGAGATCCTGCAGGTCATTAATGACTATATGCAGGGGAATTACCGGGCTGACGAGGTATTACTCAAGAGCGTCTTCCACGAGAAGGCCGTGATCCATGGCTTCTTTGATTCTGAACTCAAGCTGAGTGATCCGGACTCCTATATCAGGGAGATCACCGGGCCTACCTCCATGGAACTGAACAAGTGCAGCTATAAACTGGCTGTGGAGCATCTGTACATACAGGGAGATATCGCATCTGTGACAGTCACTGAGACCGGGTTCTTAGGTAAGTACAGACTGGTGGATTGCTTCCATCTGATCAAGGTCGACGGGCTGTGGTCCGTCATTGCTCGGCTCTTCACCACGTACTGAATGCGGCCCGTGCCATGTATGCGCTACTGAAAGGCCCAAAAAGCGAGGTGGAACTCACGCCGCCTTACCAGCCTGCGCTTGAGTCCAAGGTCCTTGACTACGAGGAGAGAGTCATCAAATGGCACTCCGTGGGCGTCAAGCGCAATGCCCTGTTCTATCGCTTCCGCTCTCCATCAGACGAGGAGGACTGCAAGGTGAGCATGGTGCCGGATGCCTGTGTGAACCTGCTGTTCGCATGCTGTCCGGACAATCCCGGGGCAACGCTTTCAGGAGTGCAGTTGAGGCCGGTCGAGGTGCAGCTCAAGCCCAATATGGAGTACTTTGGCTTCAAACCTTATTCAGACAGGGGATTTAAGGAAGGCAAGTTGCCCCTGACGTCTTTGGTAGATAGCTCGGTCGACCTGTTGGAGTTACTGCCCATGGCTGAGACGCTCATCAGTGGGCTCATGGAAGCGCAGGCCAAGGGTCTTCTCGAGAGCATGGCCCTCTTTGATGCCTTTGCTAAGAAGAACCTGGTTGAATCCGAGTATCAACCGAGCTTTGTAGACTTCTTCACTTTGCTGCTCTGTTCTTCTGGTGGGATGACTGACCTGGAGGAGATGCAGCGGATGACGGGTTACTCAAAACGGTATTGCAGGGAACGCTTCAAAGCGGACCACGGCATCACGCCCAAGCAGTACAGCACCATCATGCGCTTCCAAGGTACGCTGAAGCAGTTGATGCGTGGCGGGGAAGGCAGTTTGACCTCACTTGCAGCGAACAACGGGTACTTTGACCAGGCTCATTTCATCCACGATTTCCGGCATTTCACCAACCAGAGTCCCAGCCGCTTTCGCAAGGAGCATCTCATTATAGGTGCATAGGCAGGGAGTATCGGGCTCTTTGGCTAGCGGATTGTCGATGGCACACAACGCTTGAGTTGCGCCCAGGCTTTCTGCTTGTCCTTCTCGTCTGCAAGTGCGGCTTCGAATCCTTCAACACTGTACAGTCTCCTGCCAAGCACTGAGGCCTCCGTGCCTGAGGTGAAATCTATGAGGAGGCCCTCCTCTGCAGAAGTGAAGGCATGGATGAGGGCGAGGCGTGCAGGGTCATCCAGGGCCACCAGGGCCAGCGGGTCGACAGTCTCACAGATGAGCTGGAGCTGCTGGGCGGTGAGTGTGGGTTGGTTGGGAAGCGAGAGCGCGACGCCAAGCCAAATCCGTGTGTCGAGGCTGCCAAAACCCCAGCCCAGGCGGCCGAACGCCTTATCCAGGGCGAGGCCGTCGTCTCCGCTGAAAGGCAGCTCACCAGCGAGTTCAGCTGAACCGGGGATGCCTTTTATCGCCACGAGTGAGGCAAGCGGGTTGCCAATGAGATAAGGGGCATAGGCCTCAAGCTGCAGTAGGCTGTTCTCACGATAATCCAGCATTGTCTCGCACGATCCTCCCTGTTGCTTTACTACATACAGCCTAGGGGTATTGCCGTCTGGTGGCAAGTACCGTGTATCACCTGCGCTTCCATGAGGGTTCAGTTTCTGTTCAGATTCTATTTAGGTTCAAGGTGAATCCACGAACGGGATGATTGAGCGGTTTTGACAACACGACCTCCCATACTACAGAAGCATTGGAACCTGTGGTTGGAAAGGTCAAAGAATGAGCCAGACAAGGAAACGCCTTGCGCTTGCATTGCTCTGTGGTGTGATTGCTGCTGCAGCTATGTTCTTATACGCGACGGGGGTCAGGGAGGAAGCAACACAGACTCGGCAACAGGCGCTCTCTGCCTACGGTGGTGAGCAGGTCGAGGTCTTTGTCGCGACCCGCAATATCGCTGTAGGCGAGACCCTGTCCGGCTCAAACGTGTCCTCACGCCTTTGGCTGAGCGACCTGCTCCCCGCAGGTGCGCTGAGCGATCAGACGCAGGTCTTTGGCCAGACGGTGTCTGTGCCGTTGCTGATGAATGAGCCGGTGGTGGCCGCCAAGCTCGGCGAGCTGAAGGCGCCGGTAAGTGTGCCGGCAGGGCTTTGCGCGCTCAGCATCCCCTCAGAGGACGTACTGGCGGTGGGGGGCGCTATCTCTGCCGGGAGTTACGTGACCATATACGCAGCAGACAGCAAGACCGTCGAGCTGATAGCCGAGGACGTGCTGGTCTTAGAGACCAGCAACGGGGCCTTCCAGTCAGTGGACAGTGGCTCTGGGCTCTTTGGGAGCTCCAGTTCACGTCCCAAGCTTGTCTGGGTGACTCTGGCAGTGGATCCAGAGATAGCCCAGGAACTCATAGCCGCCTCCTCTTCTCGTCACCTGCATCTGGTCTTGCCAGGAGGTGAGAGCGGTGGGCGATGAGATAGTCGCTTACTCGTTCATCCAACCTGAGGAGGAGGGCCCTTGCGCTTCAGGTTGGCAGGGGGCGACCATCGCAACAGGGGGTCCAAGTAGGGTCATCACGGCCTTTACCTCTAGTGCGGAATGCCGCCGGACACTGCAACACGTCTCTTCGGCTGTGCCGGTAATAGTCTGCTCTCAGGCCGGGCAAACCGGGCAAACCGGGCAAGGCGAAAGGGCCGGGCAAGCCGGGCAAGCTGGGCAAGCTGGGCAAGCCTCAGAGGTGACGCCGATTAACCTTGCGGCAGCCTTATGCGCCGACTCACCCGAGCGGGATGTATACCTCATAGTGGATCGCCCCACCGAGTCACTTGCCTCTGGAAGCAAGGCAGCGGGGATACGGGGGATAATCAACAGAGCGCAGGCTGCCGAGCTTCTGGGTATCAGGCAGGTTGTTGCTTTACAACAACCTGTGATGTCGCCAATCGCCAGGCTGCCGTTGACCCGAGAACTGCCACAAACAGAGAACCTGCCCGCGCCTGACTCTCTGCTGTTCCCAGAAGAGCCGTCATGGATTGAGGGCTTATCGCAGCAAAGAGAGACTGTGGGGTCCCAGGGGCCTCTTCCCATACCGCTGGTAGCTTGTGCTGCAACAATGCCTGCTGAGAAGCAGGCTGGGCAAGGTCGCATCGTTGGCTTCTTCTCAGGCCGTGGTGGCGTGGGCAAGAGCACAGTCGCGCTGATGACGGCAATGGAAGCGCAGCGTCGCGGTGCCCGTGTCGCCTTGGTTGACCTTGACCTGCAGTTTGGCGATATCGATTATCTAGCAGGGCGGGAGCCCTCAAGCAGGATCCAGAGGATCCCCCTTGAGGAGTACTGCGCGCAGACCACGCCCCCCCAACTTATGGCAGAGACACTGTCTCTGATCATCCCGCCCAAACGTCCTGAACAGGGCGAGGCTTACATGTCAATGATCCCAGACCTGCTTCTTGGACTGGCTGCTCAAAGGGACCTTGTTGTCATCAATACAAGCACTTTTTGGACGGACGTGCATGCACAGACTGTGCGCTGTTGCGACCACCTTGTCTTCCTTATGGATCAGAGAGCCACATCCATTGAAGCCTGCAAGCAGGCCGTCGACCTCTGTGTGCGGATGCAGGCTCCCCAGGCACGCTTCATCTATCTGCTCAACGGCTGTGGCCGTCATGCCGCACTGACCCCCATGGATGTCAAGCTTGCGCTGGGAGGCGTAGAGGTTGTCGGCCTTGCAGATGGCGGCAGCCTGGTTGATGAGCTGCTGTCACTTGGTTGTCCCCTGGAACTCCTGAGCAGCGGTAATGCATTCATCACTTCACTGGGGATACTGGTCGATGACCTTTTGAGGCAGCAAAAGGCAGCCTCAAGTGAGGCCCTGGAGGTCAACCAAGGCGACAAGGCCCGGCTATTCGACATCACCTCCCTACGCAGGTTCTTTGGGGGTGCCTATCGTGTCGCTACTTGATTACCTGCAAGAAGCCCCAGGGAGCACAACCATACGCACAGAGGATGTGGGGTATCTGCGCAAGAAGCTCGAACTGCGAGATGCCCTCTATCAGCGTTTGACCAGCGAACGCATCGCCAGCTTGCTCTCCTTGGATAGGGCGCGCGCTGAACGAGAGGTGACAGCGGTCCTGGAGCAGCTGACGCTTGGTACCAACTACCAGCTCCAAGATGCGCCACAACGCTCAGCCCTCATCCAGGAGGTCTTGAACCTGGTCATCGGTCTAGGGCCGCTGGAGGACCTGCTCAAGGACCCATCGGTCACCGAGATCATGGTCAACGGTCACACGCATGTCTTCTTTGAACAAGAGGGGCGGCTGCACGCGAGCAGTATTGTCTTTGACGACGAGCAGCAGCTCAGGCTGGTCATCGATCGCATTGTGGGGCCCCTGGGGAGACGTGTCGACGAGCAAAGCCCCCTGGTCAGCGCACGTCTTCCCCAGGGACATCGCGTCAATGTGGTGATACCGCCGCTTGCGCTGGATGGCCCCATCCTGACTATCAGGAAGTTCAGGGATGAGATATTCACCCTTTCTGAGCTGGTGGATAAGGGCAGCATCGATACCCAGACCGCGCAGCTCCTCAGATGGGCAGTGCTTGCTCGCAAGAACATCGCTGTGAGCGGTGGCACCGGAGGGGGAAAGACAACACTTCTGAACGCCCTGTCAGTTGAGATACCGCCCAGTGAGCGCATCGTCACCATCGAAGACGCAGCAGAACTCCGTTTCTCCACGCATCCCCATGTGGTGCGACTTGAGTCCCGTATGAAGAACATCGAGGGCAGCGGCGAGGTCAGCATCCGCGATCTGGTGGTCAACGCCTTGCGCATGCGGCCCGACCGCATAGTGGTGGGCGAGTGCCGTGGCGCTGAGGCTCTGGACATGCTCCAGGCCATGAACACGGGGCACGACGGCTCACTGACAACCCTGCATGCGAATTCACCAGCAGACGTCATCGCCCGCTTGGTCATGATGTCGCGCTATGGTATGGACCTGCCGGTCGAAGTCATTGAAGAGCAGATCGGCTCAGCGCTGGATCTTATCGTACAAATCGACCGCTTTGCGGATGGACGCCGTCGCGTGACACAGGTTTGCAGCTGCACAAGCGAGCAGGAAGGGGTGGAGCTTGAGGTCCTGGTCCAGTGGAACCAGCTGTCTGGCTGTTATGTCTGGAAAGCCGTACCCCCTTGGCTCGACGAACTTGCCCTCAATCCCCTGATCGATGCTGGGGAGGTAGAGCTATGGCGTCTGTCTCTCTAGCCCTCCTCGTGATTGGCGTGTTGTGCGCTGGGCTCTGCGGGGCTCTTGTCCTGCCTGCGGTTCTCAGGTTTGCTCATCAGGGCGTCAACCATTCAAAAAGGCAGGCAAAGGTTGTAGGGGGCGCTGGTGACAGGGAGGCCCTGATTGCGGGATTGTGCCGTAACGGGATCATTGTATTTCGCCCGCTGGCTAGGCTGGTCCTGACTATTCCCTGGCTGCGCAATACCTGTGAGCTCTGTGTACGTGTCCTGGAAATTAAGGGCCACCATGCGTATCCTTCTGCAGTCTGTGAGACCATGCTGGCAGGTTCTGCCCTCGTTTTGCTTATCGGACTGTTGATAACAGGGAACCTTCTTATCGCTGTCTGTCTGGTGTTGGTAGCGGGGGGCGTTGTCTTAGGCAAGGCCAAGAAGTCGCTCGATCTCTGGGAGGAGAAACTCATCGAGCAGATACCAGACGCGCTACGCTCCTTTGGTATCTGCTTCAACGCGGGGTACTCCCTGCAACAGGCTTTTGAACAGGCCGCATTGGATACCCCCGCGCCACTTGGCATGGAGCTTCGTCAAGCCTCATTCGATGTCAATGCGGGCAGGAGTATAGGGGAGGCGCTGGCGGCCTTGGAGATGCGCACCCAGGCGAGTGACCTGCGTTTTGCGGTAGTGGCGCTGGAGATCCAACACCGGACCGGTGGCAGCTTACAGGAGCTCTTGGAGAATGCCGCCGAAGCTGTGGTGGCCTCCTGTGATCTGCGCCGGCAACTGGGTGTGCAAACCGCGCAGGCCCGGCTCTCTGCCAAGGTGGTCACGATCCTGCCCCTGGTATTGGTTGCCGTGCTGTCCCTTGCGATGGATGGCTATTTGAACACCTTCTTCTCCAGTCCAGCAGGTCTGGGCATCCTGTTCATCGCGCTTGGCATGGAAGCCATAGGCGTGCTTGCAATACGCAAGATACTTGGCATAGAGCTGGGATAGAGGAGGGACAACCGCGATGGCACTAGTAGCGCTTCTTGTACTTGCAGCCCTCTGTACTGGCCTCTGTGTGCTGATTGTCAGCAACGAGTGGCTCTTGGGCCGCGAAAAGGAACACAAGCAACGGCAAGCCCGTAGACGGTTAGGGGTTTTGGGGGAGGTTGAGCAGCGACAAGGTCTCCTGGCGCCAGCGCTTGAGAGGATGCCCTTTGTTGGAAAGCGCCTCAAGCTCAAGCAGAAGAAACGCCTGGCAGCTTCCTTTGAGCGGGATCTGCCCGCCTGCCTGGAAGTGGTTGCGCTTGGGATGCAGGCTGGTATGGGGTTTGACCAGGCTTTCGCCTTATACACGGAGCGCTTCAGGACCCCCTTGGCCCGCTATTGCCAGGAATCGCTTGCCATCTGGCAGAAAGGCCTCATCAGCCGCGAAGAAGGCATGAGGCAGTTGGCGGAGCGAATCGCAACGCCGTCCTTCAGGCACTTCAGCTCCAGTGTGCTTCGCGCGTTGCGTTTTGGGGCTCCGTTGACACAACTGCTGATGGATCTTGCCCAGGAGGCAAGAAAGGAATACCGCGCCAAGCGGGAAGAGTTAGTAGCAAAGGCACCGGTGAAGATGCTCCTGCCTACGGGGGCGTTGATATTGCCGGCGATGCTGTTACTGGTCATGGGACCGATCATATTGGATCTTATTAGGAAGATGGGGTGAAGAACCATGTTAGGAGAACTGAGGATGAACGTAGGAAATGTGTTTCAGAGAAGATGTATTGCCGGAGCTGTCAGGGTGTCTTTGGTAAAGGAGAAGCTGCTAGACCGTCTGCGTGACACCAAGGGCCAGGGCACCACTGAGTATGCCATATTGGTGGGCGTGTTGGTGGTGATCGCCATCATTGCAGTGGTTGCGTTCAAGGGCAAGATCCAGGCGCTTTGGGATGCTATCAGTAATGGTATCAACGGCCTGTAGGCACTGGATATGCACAGCGCATTAGAGCCACAGCCAAAGCCTCGAGCTGGGCTTGCAGCGGTTGCCATCATTGTACTCATCGTCTTGTCCCTGCTTTGGGTCTTCTCAAGTGTTGGCGCATGGAACAGGGTGGAGAATGAGGGTGCGGGCACTATTGCCCAACAGACGAACCCAATGGTCATGTCTCAGGCGCCGGCAAGCCAAGCGCCTGCGGGTCAAGCGCCTGTGGGCCAAGCGCCGGCAGACACACGGAAGGGGATGCCTGCATTCCCAGACACCTGTCCGGTTCGCCTGCCGGCAGGTTGTACAGGGCTTGTCCATTCGCAGGGCTCTACCAGTGAGAGTTGGAGCGCCTACAGCGTGCTTGAGTGTCGCGAGGTTGCACAGGAGCTGTTGCTGGCCCTGCGAGATGACGGCTTTGAGTTGGTGAAAGCCGGGTTCCTCGATATATCAGGTTATGCCTGGGGCTGCACGGTGAAAGCTCCGGACAACAGCTCATTTGTGATCACGCTTATTCCGCAGAGGATCGGCATGCCAAGCGGTGAGGACAACCGGCTGTCCATAACCATTGTGCACATCGTGCCGCCGGATCTTGAGGATGTCGGTGAGGTGGCTGGAGGGTGGCGATGAGCAGAAGAGAAGCGGGGGCGTTTCACCTTATGGCGCTCAAGTTGGGCAACAGGGGGCAGGCTACGGTTGAGTATGCCATTGTTGCCGTGGCTTTATTGGCGATTGTCCTTGGGCTGAGCGCAGTGGGTAGCCGTTTGGAGGAAGGGCTTTTTGTCAGGCATGCCGTAGAAAGCGCCTCGCACGCTTTTGGGCCTAATCTGATGGGATCGATTGGTGATGTATTGCTGTATTGATACCGGGCGCAGGGATCAGCGCATCAATGCGAAACGCGGGCAGGCCACGGTGGAGGCTGCATTCATGATACCGTTGCTCTTCCTTCTGCTCCTGCTGCTACTACAGCCAGCCATTCTGCTCTACAACCGTATGGTCATGCAGAATGCGGCTGCAGAGGGCTGCCGTTTGCTGGCAACTCGCGCTGATGTGGGCTCAAACAGCGCCGTACAGTACGAAGGCTACGTGAAACGTCGCCTGGCATCCATTCCACCCGTTGATATCTTCCATGCTCATGTGGGTGTCAATACATGGGATATCGAGCTTATCGGGGGAGAGGACAGTGCTGTGGTGACCGTGCGTATAACCAACTACGTAAAGCCCCTGCCTCTTCTCGATATGGGCGCTACCTTGCTGAATCTGACTAATCCCGATGGATACCTTATCCAGAAGGTTGAAGTAACCATGCCCACACAACCAGGCTGGGCTTTGAACAGCGGAGGAGGGCCGGCGCAATGGACGTCGCAGTGGTAGATGCTTCCCCAGAAAGCGGGAAATCGTTTTGGCTTGTCGAGAAGGATGGCGGCTTCACCAGCGCAGGCGTGGTGGTCGCTTTAGCCTTGACACTTGCCCTGCTCTTTACCACTGCGCAGGTCTATTGGATCAATTCCACTGCAGGAGACATCCAGTTCGCTGCAGATGCTGGCGCCCTGGCTGCAGAGAATGTGGTTGCTGAATACTATGTGATCGCACGGGTTGCCGATGCCGTTGTACTGTCCATGAGCCTCTTTGGGTTGACGGTCTTTGGTGTGGCGATTGTGGTGAGCTGCATCCCCTATTTCCAGTCGGTGGGGGCGCAGCTCATGGAATTTGGTTTCAAGGTCTTTGAGACCCGTGACAAGATCGCCCGTGAGGCACAGGCTGCGCTTATGAAGCTGCAAAAGGCCTTGCCTTTCCTTGCGGCGGCGAACGCTGCCTCTGTCATCCATGCCAACAGCTTCTCGCCTTCTGGCGGCGCCAGCTATATGGGAATCGCGATCCTGATCCCCTTGAACGGTGTGGAGATCGGTTTCCCCGACACCTCTGCAGTTGAGGAGAAGGCTGAAGTCCTGCAGGATCTAAACGAGGAGACCAGCGATGCAACCGACGCGACAGAGGATGCCCGCAAGGAGATGGATGCTGCCAAGCGGGAGGGGTGGATGGCGGATTGCGGGGCTGCGCCGGGCTATTGTATGTATGAACGGACCGAGTGGCTTGCAAAGCTGAGTGGCGTGAGGAATCCGTACTTCTCGTCTGCTGAGTTATGGGAGTTCAGCTACGCGCTGGATCGTGCCAGGGCGTATTACGAGAACCGCAAGCTGAATGAGACACCGGGGAATTCCAGCCCCGAAGAGCAGACGCGATCCGTTGTACGCAGGAATTTCTATATCTATGCTCTTGAGGAGATGTATGCAAGTTCTGCCCGTATCGACTCTAAAGGTGTTCTCAATGCCGATTTCCACCGGCTGGCAAGGAATGTCTCAGAGGTAAAGGGTACCAGGCTTTATACCGACAGGGTCTATCCTGCTGATTCCGATGGGGTTTTGCATGGATATACCGATTGTCCAGGTTTTGAGGGTGCCTTCTCCTTCTATGGCTCCATTGCCGACCTCGACTCCGGGCGCTGTGGGAATTGCTCTACGTGCGGCTTGAGTGTTATCTCTGTTGGCAACGTTGCCAGTGCGACTACAAATACCCAATACGGCTTTGAGCATTACTACTTAATGGTGGCCGATGCCGCAGACCGCTACGCCAAGGCTTCCAAGGAATATGCGGAGAAGAAAGCCAAGGCAGAAGAGTCTGCCAGCGAGGCTTTCGACACCTACTCAGAGGCGCTCAACGCGTTGAAGACACAGCGTATCGAAGTGAAACCTCCTGGGCGGAACGGGTGTATAGTGATTGCCTTTGACCTGGGTTCGCATCCGGTGCCAGGGTCGTTTTCCAGCAGTTTTGTTGGAGATGGCACAAAGCTGCCACCCCGTATGGCGATATCAGCTGCTGCGCTAGCTGTGGATGCTGCGTCAGAGGGGAATACGATCCTCTCGTCATTCTTGGACCGTGTGCAACCCGAGGTAACCGGCAGCACTTCAGCGGCTCCCATCTCAAAGGGCTTCTCTGCTGTGCTGAAGGTCTGGGGCAATATGCTGTTGGCTTACTCCAAGGGCGTCGACTCCATGTCGGAGGGGCTGAAGAAGTTCATCAAGGATATACCGATAATCGGTGATACACCGCTTGCAGATTGGGCAGGGAAGGCCCTGCAAGAGACCATTGAGGCCTTTGGCCTGCAAGGGGTTGACCTGTCTGCCCCCAAACCGGTCATTGTGAATAGCATCCATGTGATAAGAGCGGGGGACTACCAGGTATTGGATTGGGTGGGCACGGCCAAGGAGGAGTACAACTCTTTGGGGAGCTCGGGATCCGGCACGCTTATGGATGGTATAGCCGATGGCCTGCTGACCAAGATCGAAGACCAGGCCAGCATAATCCTGGAAAGTGAATTCACTATCTATACCTTCTCGCTTGGTGATTTCCCTGGAGCGCCACAGATTCCCATCAGGATAAAACTCCCGGATGGAGTTGTAGAGCAGGGGAGAGGGCTGCTCAGTGATGGGCTTGCCCATCTAAGCGGTTTGTTTGGAGGTGGGGGCGGTGGCAGGATTTGGGAGTAGAGGGTTGCTGGGGAGCAAAGGGTTACTGGGGAGCAAAGGGTTGCTGGGGAGCATGAGACAGATGGGTGACAAAGGACAGGCTGCGGTAGAGATGGCGGTTGTGATGCCGGTTTTATTGGCGGTGGTTGGTATCGCTATCAATCTCATGGTTTGTTTTGGTGACTGCGCTCGATTCGACCGGATAGCAGCCGAAGCAGTCAGAACGCAGGCAGCATCTCCTGGTTTTGGGGAATACGGGACCACAGCGAGAGCGCAGCGAGTCCAAGGCTTGATTGAGGAGGGTTTCTCAGGATCCGACCATTTGAGTTTCTCAGTAAGCATCTCTGGAGGGGGGAGCGCCGGTGGCGGTGGGGAGGGTATCACCCTCTCACTTGCTCCTCAGAGGGAGACGGTTATCTGCACCCTATACTATCGCCCTTGGGGTTTTGGCGACTCCTTCTTTGGTGTGGAGTTCTCTGGTATCCCCCACACCCGGCAGTATGTGATCGATCCCTACAAGCCGGGGGTGCTCTTTTGAGAGCCTTCAGTGCAAAGAAGGATGTTGGGCGCAGTGTGCCTCTGGCTGCTTGTCAAAGCGCGAAACTTCACGGAAAGGTAGCGGAGAAGCGACGTCTAATCGTTGCCAGGAATACGCTGGTGGTCTTCATCTGTGGTTGCCTGCTACTTGCGTTGATGGGTGTCTGGGAGAGGGCTTCGAGAACCATGAGCGCCACGGAGTATCTGCTTGCAGGTGAGGTTGACAGTCAGGTTGATCCCTTACGCTTGACCGAGCGCCTTGCAGGGCTTGAGTTGGTAGGGGTGTCAGATGACGGCGCTGTTATCGGCTATGCGAGCGAGCTGTCATGGTCACAGGTGGCAGTGCTGTTGAAGTCGGCCCTGGAAGCTGATGGATGGATCCTGGTAGATGATAGCGGGCAGGGGATACTGAGCTTTCAGCATGATGGGCTGGGTACAGTGGTTGGCTCGCGGCTCCTCATACAGTGTCTGGCAGTTGGCCAGGAAAGCTCGATAGTGGTGCAGCGATGGTAGGCATGGATAGGGTAGTGCGCTTCAGGTTTGCCTGCACCCTGTTTAGACGCATGATCGGAATGCTTGATAGAAGTGTCTGCGCGAATGGCGAGATCCTGGTGCTGCTTCCCTGCAGGAGTATCCATACCTTTGGTATGAAGGAGGTTATCGACGTGGCTTTCATCGATGCCCAGGGCCACGTTGTGAAGGTGGTCAACGCACTGGCACCGCGACGATTCTGCGCTTGTCCTGCAGCCGTTGGAGTACTAGAGCGCAGAGGTGGGGGCGACCTACCTTGGTTTGAAAGCGGCGATGTTGTTGGATTGATGCTTTGGCAAAAGGAAAAGGATTGATGATGAAGACCTGTAAAACCTGTTCAAGCACCGCCTTTGACGATATGTCTGTGTGCTATGGGTGTCTGCAGCCATTTGATGGCACTGAGCCCGTGTTCTCGCACACTCTTGTGCTGGTGAGTGATGCAGATGACGACCTGGAGCTTGAGGAGCCTTCCGAGTGGGTAGAAGACAGGAATGATTCTCTGAGCGCGGTTCCCGAGGCACGGTTCCACGTTGCGGTTTCCGAGCTCTTTGGATACGACATCTACCTGCGCAAGGAAGACGGTGCAGAGCTGACGATAGGTTGTGCTCGCGATAACAACATAGTCCTACCCCATACTGAGTCCTGTCGACATCTCTTAAGGCTCTATTATGCTCAGGGGGAAATCTGGGCTCAGGACAGGGGTTCCCAGCAGAAAGCCCTTATTAGTGACGCGCCACTGACTGGCACACGGTGTCTTAAGGAGGGTGGGGTTTTGCATATCGGCGAGGCAAGGATCGAGCTGCTCGCTGGGTAGTCTATGGTAGCTTGGATCACCGTAGCTAATTCAACTGAAACTCCTGTGGCAGAATTGGTATACTATCCGATGCTAATGGGCGATTGGCGCAGCGGTAGCGCAGGTGCTTTACACGCACAAGGTCAGCGGTTCAAATCCGTTATCGCCCACCACGTCAAATTCGCAGGTCAGAGCGTAGTTTGCTCTGGCCTTTTCGATTTCATTAACCCCAAATTTCAGCAGAATGGGTATAAAATGGGTATAGAGAATCCAGTGGGTACAGAAGCAGGGAGTCTTACGCACCGAGAAGTTCGCCGACAGACCTTGCTGTTTCCCTGTCGCCTCATCGAGAACGTCTTTCGTGATGGTGCCATTCAGGAAAGCGGAACGGCAGTTATTGCCATCCTGTCGCCAGCTTCACGTTTTACCG
>WRHL01000055.1 GCA_009783245.1 Coriobacteriia bacterium | reverse complement strand
CACCGCAATGAAGGCATAGGCACCGCACTGCTCACCTCGCTGCTTGCCCTTCTCTGCGAGCGCGGCTACGGGCGCGTCTCCCTCAGCGTGGAAAAGGCCAACCCCGCGCTACACCTTTATCAACGGTTAGGCTTCAAGACCATTAACGAGAAAAACGGAGACTTCATCATGCTCAAGGAGTTCCCCCCTGAGCGGATGGCGGACTTCTTCAACACCCGTGCCGAGATATACGATGACCACATGAACGTCGACATGGCACTGGATGAGTTCTACCAGGCAGTCGCTGACCTGATCATTCCTCCAAGCCCGGATTTCCATCTACTGGACCTGGGTTGCGGCACCGGGCTGGAGCTGGAGCGCTTGTTTGAGAGCTACCCTGACATGCGTGTCACCGGCATCGACCTGGCACAGAACATGCTGGACAAGCTACAGGAGAAATACCCGGACAAGCCGATGCGGCTCATCTGCGGCTCCTACTTCAACATGGACTTGGGCAGCTGCTTTGACATTGTGCTGACCACTTATTCCCTGCATCACTTCGATGAAGAGACAAAACGTGAGCTCTACCGACGCATCCATGCAGCGCTGAAGCCAGAGGGGCTCTTCCTCTTTGGCGATTTCACCGCACCTTCACGGGAACAGCAGGATCTGGGGATAGCCAAAGCCACCCAGGTCCACCAGGAGAACAGGCTCAGCGCCAGCGAGTGCTACCACCTGGACATGCCCTTCACCATAGAAACCGAGATAGCCCTGATGGAAGACGCCGGCTTCAACTCCATCCAGTTAACCCACCAGTGGCCCCAGGCAAGCATCATCACCGCAAGGACATGACAAAAGGGACGGTGTGGATGCTAATGTGACAGAGGGGACGGTCCCTTTTGTCATGTTTTCACAAAAACATGACAAAAGGGACCGTCCCCTCTGTCACATCCCCGTCCCCTCTGTCACACTCCCGTCCCTTTGCGATCCTTCACTCTCCGCGGGCGATGCGCTCGAGAGCCTCCCGCGTCCTGTTGTCCAGGCGCTCACCCAGCGTGCGTTTGCTCGCCTCACGCTCAGCCGCCTCTTCCACCTCACGGCGGACACCCTGCATCTCCTCGCAGAAACCCACGGCAGACATGCGGGTGACCTTGCCGCGCAGGACCGTCCACTGCAAGCTGGCGTCAGAGGTCACCACCAGCACCTCGCGGCCCAAGGCAACAGCTTTGACCGCAAGCTCCTCTATGACGCTATCGGCAGAGACCCCCGCTGACGAGAAAATCACGTCGATGCCGGCAACGCTGAGCGGCTCCCCGGTAGAGCCGGGGTTCCCCGCGCCGTCAAAGACCAGCGTTGTCTCAAACTCACGGCCGGCAAAGGTCGCCACATCGGCAATCAGGGCCTCTCGCGCAAGATTGAAGGCGTCATGGGTGTGATCAGGCGTCACCTCTGTCAGGTGCGCGTAATACCCGCTGCTCCGCAGCACGTTATATCCATCAACCAAAAGTGTCTTCACAGCCCAGCCAAGCCCCAGCCTACATCGTCCGCCGCAGCCATTCGTAGGCAATCGCGGTGAAGGCCTGCGCCACATTCAGGCTCTGCGTGAAGCCGCGCACGGGCAGCTTGACCTCAAAGTCGCAGACTTCGCGTGTGAGCCGGGCCAAGCCCGTGTCCTCCGCACCCATTACCAGCACCAAGCGCCCTTCAAGCGGCGCCTGCCAGATGGTCTGCTTGGCCTGCTCGGTTGCCCCGGCAATCCAGAAGCCCTCGCTCTTCAGCCGCTTGAGCGCGTTGGCAAGGTTAGCCTCGCGCGCGATCTTCAGGTACTCCACCGCACCGGCCGAGGTCCTGTACACGGCCGCGTTCACCGGCGCTGCCCGCTTGTTGGGAATCAATACCCCTGTAGCGCCAACCACCTCGGCGCTGCGCAGCAGCGCGCCCATATTGCCGGCATCCGTGATGTGGTCAAGCGCGACGATCAGCGCGTTCTTCTTGCCTCGCGCCAGGCTTATCAGATCGAACAGGGTCGCATACTCATAGGCGTACGGCGCCTCATCGAACTCCATCGCCCGCTCGCGCCACTCAGTCATCGCGTCCTCCCAGCAGTCACTTCCGCACCACGCGCGTACCAGTCGCGGTGTCCTCAATCACAAAACCTATCCCAGCCAGGGCATCGCGTATCTCGTCGGCCAAAGCCCAGTTCTTCTCGGCACGGGCTTCATTACGCAGGTCGACAAGGGCATCCAGCGCCTCGGAGACACCCACGCCGCCAAAGCCGGCGTAGTGCAACGCAAGATCCACCGCTTCCTGAGGCATAGCCCCGCCTTCGAACTCATCGGCCTTAGCTGCGGCCGCGGCTATAACACCCACCTCAACTCCCAGCACCGCTAACAGCTCGACTATCGTGACAACCGCTTCCATGACCGCACGCCGATGCGACTCTCCGTACACGCCGTCCTTGATGCTCGAATTGCCCGCCGTCACCAGCTCAAAGATGCCCGCCACGGCGCCGGCGGTATTGAAATCATCATCCATGGAGCTCTTGAACTGCTCATGGCAGGCGTCGATCTTCTCCAGCAGGTCAGCAGTCCACGAGACGGACTTATCGCCCAGCTCATTAGGCGCCAGCTTCACAGCTGCATGGTTCTCAACAGCCCAATTCAGGTTGCGCAGCCCGCTCTCAATGCGCTCCAGCGAGGCAGTGGCCTCCTGCAGCCGCTCGACTGAGTAGTCAAAGGGCGAGCGATAATGCGTCTGCAACATCAAAAGGCGCAGCGCCTGGGGCCGCACCTGCTCCAGCACATCCTTCAGCAGCAGGAAATTACCCTCTGACTTGGACATCTTCTCCTTATCGATGGTCAACATGCCCCCGTGCAGCCAGTAGTTCGCAAAGGTCTTGCCAGTGCAGGCTTCAGACTGCGCTATCTCGTTCTCATGATGCGGGAACACCAGGTCCTCGCCCCCCGCGTGGATGTCAAAGGGGCTGCCCAGATAGCGCTCACTCATCGCCGAACACTCAATATGCCAGCCAGGGCGCCCCTTGCTCCACGGCGAGTCCCAACTGGGCTCCCCCGGCTTGGCGGCCTTCCACAGGGCGAAGTCAAGCGCGTCACGTTTGCGCTGATCCACCTCCACGCGCGCCCCGCTGAGCATCTGCTCAATGTCGCGCCCACTCAGCCGTCCATACGCAGGGAAAGACCGCACCGCAAAATACACGTCGCCCTCAACCTCATAGGCATGGCCGTTCTCGATCAGACAGCCGATAAGCTCGACCATCGCCGGGATCTCCTCGGTCGCCCGGGGCTGCCTGGTCGGCTCCTGCACTCCCAGCGCCTGCATGCCGGCGATGAAGGCCTCCGTGTACTCCGCCGCCACCTCAGCAGCTGAGCGCCCCTCCTCATTGGCACGGTTGATGATCTTGTCGTCCACATCGGTGATGTTCTGCACAAAGTGCACGTGATAACCCACGTACTCCAGATAGCGCCGGATCACGTCAAAACTCAGAAACGTGCGCGCGTTGCCAATGTGGATGTGGTTGTAGACGGTGGGCCCGCAGATATAGAAGCGGACCTGGCCCTCTATGCGTGGAACAAACTCCTCCTTGCGGCGCGTAAGCGTGTTATAAACCTTCATCTGTCCCTCGTTTTGCTCGCAGGAAACCAGCCGCGGCACACCCGCGGCCTCCCTAAGCAGTTTACACGAATTTCCGTCATTGCGAGCATTTGCACAGCAAATGCGTGGCAATCTAGCCATGTAGCCCACTGATTTGTGATGGATGGCTGAAGTCTGCTTTCAGTTTCATTTGTCTAGCACGAGAAGTGCGACAGCCTGGGCGCTGATACCCTCACCGCGGCCTTCAAAACCCAGGTGCTCTGTGGTTGTCGCCTTCACACCCACCTGGTCCACCGCAAGGCCTAAGACCCGCGCGATGTTCTCGCGCATGGCATCCCTGAAGGGAGAAAGACGCGGCGCCTGTGCAACCACCACGCTGTCGATATCCACAATCTGCCAGCCGCTGCCCACAAGTAACTCGCCCACGTGCTTCAGCAACATCAGCGAGCTCGCACCTTTGAAGGCTGGGTCGGTGTCGGGGAAATGCACGCCTATGTCCCCCAGGCGCGCCGCGCCCAACAAGGCGTCGGCAATCGCATGGCAGAGCACGTCGGCATCCGAATGCCCCACAAGCCCCCGCTCATAAGGTATCCGCACCCCGCCCAGAATCAGATCGCGCCCATCCTGGGGCGCGGCAAAGGCGTGTACGTCATAGCCAAGCCCAATGCGCTGGATTGTTTGAACCTCGCTCACAGCCGCTCCTCCTAGTACCCCTCTGGACGCCCCTCCAGCCGCAGGGCCAGACCGGCCTCAATGGCAATGCGGTCCTCCGGCGTGGTGAGCTTGAGGTTGTTGCGTGGCCCGTTCACCAGCACCATGTTGCCCCCCATGCGCTCCACCAGCGAGGAGTCGTCGGTGCCGACAAAACCCTCAGCCATCGCTATCGCGTGTGCCTCGCGGATCACCACGGCCCTGAAGACCTGCGGAGTCTGCGCCACCCAGAACGCGCTGCGGTCCGGCGTGCCGATGATGCCCTCGTCGCTGACTATCTTCAACGTGTCGATGGCGGGATGCCCCACCACCACGCCGTCAGCGTCAACATTGCCCCGCAGGGCTGAGATGGTGTGACCGATAAGCTCCGGCGTCACCAGTGGTCGCGAGCCATCGTGCACGGCAATGAACTCAAAGCGCTCCGGCACCCTGCTGATGCCGGATAAAGAGGACTCCTGGCGGATAGCTCCCGCCGGCGCCATGACAACCGGTGTCACAAAGGGAAACGCGTCAATAGCCACGCGGCAATACTCGTCCATCAGGTTCTCTGGGCAGACTACGACAATCAGCCCCACGTCTGCCACGGCATCAAACGCCTCGGCGCTCCAGGTGAGTATGGGTTTGCCCTGCACCTCAAGCAGTTGCTTGCCGCCCGTGCGGCCAAAACGCTCGCCACTGCCGCCAGCCAAGATAACAGCTGCGGTATGCGGCTTATCGGAAACCTGCCCCTGCACGGCAGAAAGCGGCGCCGTGAGAAGGTCGATATGCTCTCTGCTCAGTATGAACTCCGGCTCTGCCAGCACAGAAGGGCCAAAGATGGGGTCAGCAGAGCGCCCGCCCTGCTCGTATCCAACAAAGACCTTGCCACCGCTGTCATCCACGTGGATTATCCCATCATCCCGATTAAAAACTGAAAGGCATTATAGCACCCCAACCACCAGGGTTTATGATATACCTTGTGTGGGATACTGTCCGTACAAAGAATCTCGCGGGAAGGGAGCGCCATGCCAAGACCCGTAACAAAGGTGGAGCTGATTGCAGCCGCTAACACGCAATTCGACAAGCTGTGGCAGCAGATAGACTCCCTGACAGAGGCGGAGCAGAACGCAGCCTTCCATTTTGATGAGGATTTCCTCCACAAGCAGAAAGAGGCGCATTGGAGGCGCGATAAGAACCTGCGCGACGTGCTTGTCCATTTGTATGAGTGGCATCAGTTGCTACTGAGCTGGATACGGGCGAATCTCAGTGGGACACCTCAGCCAAATAATCCTCCGTTTTAATTGATAGGGGCAGTCCTATGTAATGAGGCGAGCCAACCTGACATCACCGCAGTAGTGTTTGGCGCTTTCAACCAGCAGCCCGGGCTTGAAAGCAAGCATGGTGATGGTCGCATCCGCCACAACGGTTGGGCAGGCGGCAGCGCCAGTCTGCGCATTAAGACCGCTGGGAACATCTACGGCAACCACATACAGGTTCTCCCGCGCAGCCTTGGCTACGTTGATCGCCTCAATCCAGCCAGCATAGGGTTCCTTGATACTACCGCCGTCAGAACCGATCCCCAAAATGGCGTCAACAACCAGTGCGGCTGACTCCAGCAGGCGGGCAAGCTCCCCCTGACTGGGGTTGAGGCAGACGGTGAGCCCAGGGAGGCGCCGCGCCACCACCTCAAGCGCCGCAGTCCTGGCAGGCTCTGCACTCAGGGCCTCGGCAACGCGCGCAGTCACCAACACAACCGAATAGCCCTTTTTGGCAAGCTCGCCTGCAATCACCCAGCCGTCACCACCGTTGTTGCCGCTGCCGCAGAAGACCACTACGGGCATAGCCCCGGCGCTTATCGTGAACACATGGTCACAAACGCTATGACCAGCCCGCTGCATGAGCTCAAACAGGCTTGTGCCCTGCTCTACAATCTGCCTTTCCAGCTCCCTTATCTGGTCAACACTGAGCACATCAGTCCCAAGCATTCTGCTTCTCCAGGGGATGTTCGCCCATATGGGCCTCCAGGTAGACCAGCGGGAAGGCCGCCTGGAGCAGCTTCCATCTGTCTACGATAAAACCGTTGTGGGTAATGAAGTCGATATACTCTTCAGGGTTCCACTTCGCGTAGGTCTCAAACCCTATAAACCTCAAGAACTTGGCGTTTGCATCCCAGGTGGACTCCTTGATGTGGCCGTGCATGAACGAAGGGGCGATGAGCAACCCACCGGGTTTGAGCACCCGCCGGATGTTTGCCAGCGCCAATGCCGGGTCTGGCATGATATGCAGTGCGTTGGAGATGATGACCGCGTCAAAGCTGGCATCGGTAAAGCTCAGTGCGGTGGCATCCTCAACTGAGAACGTGACGTTTGGGGGGCAGGCCTTCTTCTTGGCCTTCTTCTTTGCGGTTGCGATCATCCCCGGCGAGAAGTCGGTTGCGCAGACCCGCTTCACAGCGCCCGCGATATTGCAGGCGATAAGCCCTGTGCCAGTGGCAAGCTCCAACACCTCCATGTCAGCAGTCAGCACAATGGACATCATCTGATACATCTGCTGGTAGGCAGCCTTGTTGAAGCGGTTTATCTCAAAGTCGTAGAGTTTTGCGTACCGCCCCCAGAAGCGCTTGTTCTTATCGTCCGTCATGGCAGGCCAGCTCTAACGTAGCATCCTCACACGCGCTATAGCGTGCTTTGATACGCTTCCTCAAAGGTAGCGCCGCCGTAGGTGTAGGTACGAGGGATGGAGAGAGCCTCACCCTCCAGATAGATGCTGATCATGCCATCACTCTCAAGATAGTCCAGGTTTATCTCAATTGATATGGTGAATTCTTCACGATCGGTCAGGCCATTTGAAAGCGCTGGGAAATAGACCGTTAAGCGCTTCGATTTTGGATAGGAATGTGCGCCGCCATAGGGGTCTACGCAAGCAATGACCGTGCCAAAACCCATGCCCTCGCTCTCAAACGGGCCATAGGTGATACAGGGTATGCCATCCTGGTAATCAAAGCCAAAGTATTGGTCATCGGTACTCACCCAGTAGCCGGTAAGGATCTGCCAGAGATCTTCCGCAGACTCTTCACTGAGCCTGTAGTCGGGTTGGTTCTCGTAGAATTGCAGTGGGTAGTCATATATGACGTGACCGGTCTCCAGGGCCTCGCCTTCAACGGTAAGCACCAGTTCTTTCAGGTCGTAATAGGTAAGCAGCGTATTCACCAAACTACCCACCAGAACATATTCCCCTGTTGTTCCTGACGTGCGGACGGCCTGACCGTAGGCCGCGTTCATATCAACAGTGCACCTGACATTACTGGTGACCTCAAAGCTCACTACCGCACAACCCTTGGGGAGAACGCCCTTCTCCACCAGAAGTGAGACTATATCCTCTGCCGTGCCGTCAGTCATGGCAGCCTTAGCCACAAAGCCATCAGCCTGTACATTGGGGAAATATAAAACCACCGGGTAACTGACAGCCTCAACCTCTGTCTTGGACTCGGACTCTGTCCCTGTTGTCGCTTTTGGCGTTTCCTGCGGTTTTGTCTTATCGCAGGCACTCAGCGCTAGTGTCAGCACAAGAGCAAACGCTATCAGCAGGACTCTCTTCACCATGGTTCTCCTCCGTTCTTCTTGAGAATCCTTCCTCACAGTAATTCAATATCCGATTGTAAAGCATAAACGTCCTCCTGCAACATTTACAAGCGCTCTCCATGCGTTAGAATACGCATGATTAAAATAGCCAAGGGAACAAAACACTATTCTTTACGAATGTTTGGAGGATTGCATGGTTAGTATCAATGCAGGTGAGGTTGCGGGGGTGGTGGCACAGGCTTTACAAAAGAACCCTGGTTTAGTGGAGCGCTTTAAAAGCCATCCTCACGAAACCATAGAAAACGTATCCGGCATTAACGGTTTGTCTGCTACGGATATAGGAAGCATTCTCAATACCCTGTTGAGTGGCTCAAATGAGGGCGGCGGTATGCTGAGCGGTATTCTTGGAATTCTGATTGACGGCTCGAAAACCAAATCAGGAGATCGCAATATTGTTGGAGATCTTATCAAGCAAGTAGTGGGCGGCAACGATTCGCAAGACAAAATGGGGACTATCATCGCATCACTTTTGCTTCAGACTATCGGTGGAGGTTCTTCTACGCAAAAGGAAACAGAAGTAAAACCTGCGGCAAAGACCACGTCGAAATCCACGGCAAAGCCTGCGGCGAAGTCCACGTCGAAGGCAACCACATCGAAGACAACCGCGGCAAAACCTGCAGCGAAGACCACATCGAAGACAACCACGGCAAAGCCTGCGGCAAAGACCACGTCGAAGTCAACAGCAAAGCCTGCGGCAAAGACAACTGCGTCTTCTTCCAGCAAATCGAAGGCATCTTCAAAGAAAGAACCGCCTTCGAAAGATATACTAGGCACAATAAGTAGTGCCGTAGATCGCAGCGGTATTGATGTCGGCGATTTAGTGAATACACTTATCAACACAAAGAAAAAGTAGAGTGGAGGAAAGAAATGTCCGAAAAGAAAACCAGTACACCCGAAACTACCGAAAAGAAGGCTTACGTAAAGCCAAGCGGAAACCCCGGGTCATTCAGAGCGATAGCGATAGTTCTTTGGGTTTTGGCTATCGCCTGTGAAGTGGTGGGAATACTGTTTATCCTACAAGTGATCGTGGTAGGAAATTCGCTGCCGTTTGTAATAGGCGCTCTTATCCTGGATCTGATCCTGGTTGTTGTTGGCTCCTTCTTATGGAAACGCGCCAACAAGATCGATCCACCATCTGAAAAGAACAAAGCCGAGTTCTTCATCAAAACCCAGCTGGGCGCCATCATTGCTGTTATCGCCTTTTTCCCCATATTGATTTTCCTGCTTACCGACAAGAATATGGACAAGAAGACTAAAACATGGGTCTCCATC
The DNA here is from genome assembly GCA_009783245.1 of Coriobacteriia bacterium. Classification (GTDB taxonomy): domain Bacteria; phylum Actinomycetota; class Coriobacteriia; order Coriobacteriales; family UBA8131; genus WRHL01. The sequence goes on along the minus strand of WRHL01000055.1, from coordinate 4,715 downwards.
CTGGCGGGCGTTTGCCTGCTTCTTGCAGTGGGCTTGTCTATCGACTATAACCCCGTTTCATCAGAGGATCTTGAGCAGATGGTGATCAATTCCGAGTCAAGCGACTTTGGCGAAGGCATAGTGAAATGGTCGAAGAACAGCAAGGTATATCACACCTGGTCAGACTGCTCTGCCTTGAACAGGATACAGGATGACAACCTCAGAGAAGGTTCTGTAAAGGAGGCTTTCGAGGCCAGCAAGGTTCGTATGTGCCGGTTCTGTGCAGGTCATTTCGATATCACCGACGGGGTTGAAGGGGCTGATTCTGCCGACGATAGTGATGAGCCTGCTGACGATGAGGAAGAAGATGACGGCGAGGAAGAAGCCTAGGCAGTTACCTGGCATAGGTCATGCTGTTTGAGCGTACGCCTCAGCCATTCTGTTCTCTATCAGTACCTGAAAGAAGCGCCCGACCAGGCGCTTCTTTTTATTGGGACAAAAGGGACGGTACGATTTGTCTTCCTAGATGATGAACAGCACAATGGCAAGGAAGTGGCAGATCGACCCACCTAAGATAAAGGCATGGAATATCGAGTGCATGTAGGGGATCTTCTTCAGCACATAGAAGATGCAGCCAACGGTATAGGCAATACCGCCGCTGAGGAACAGCCAAAAGCACGCGGTCGATAATAGGGGGATGAGCGTGGGGAGGAACCATACGACACACCATCCCAAGAGCAGATACAGCACCGCTGAAAGCCAGCGGGGCCTGAACACCCAGAACGCCTCGCACGCAACACCCACAAGCGCAAGCCCCCAGACCACACCGCCAAGCCACAGGCCTCCTACATCGATAAGCGTTATCAGGCAGAACGGCGTGTAGGTGCCCGCAATGAACAGGTAGATGAAACTGTGATCTAAAACCTTGAAGACCTTCTTGGCCTTCTCAACCGCAAGTGCGTGATACAGCGTGGACATGAGGTACTCAAGCAGCATGGTGATGCCATAGACCAGTGCGGCAAACAGCCTGATCCCGCCCCCATGTCCCACTGCTACAACAATCAAGATGACAAGTGCGGCAATCGCCAACAGTGCTCCAACGCCATGGCTTATCGAGTTCGCAATCTCCTCACCAAGTAGGTATTCGCGTACTGAGCGATTCTTATTCAGTTTCATCGGTTGTTTTGCTGCCGTTGTCTCCATATTTGTGAATCTCGCTTAACCTGGATCCCGGTCGATACCCTGACCGACAAGTGGCCACTCGACAGGCGTGATGCCCCATCACCCGCGCGGCACCCACTATAGCACATACCCGCAACAGCCCCTTGTAATAATCACGCAAACAGCAGCTGAACCTCAAACAGGTCGCCTATAGCCTGAATCCTCAGTTCCCCATCCATCAGTTCCATAAGGCTCTTGGCAATGTAGAGCCCCAGCCCGCTGCCCTCGGTCTGCCGCGCACGGTCACCCCGGATGAACTGCTCCGTCAAGGCGCCAACGGGCACCTCGATAGGCTCCTTTGAGATATTCCTTACGATAAGGACAACGGAGCTCCCATTGCCACGCGTCATCTCAACAAAGACACGGGTCCCCGGCAAGGCGTATTTCGCAGCGTTGCTGAACAGGTTCTCCAGCGCCCGCCACAGATGTCGGCTGTCTGCCCACACAAGCACAGCCGCATCAGGCTGCGGGAGCACCAGGGTCAGCTCGCACTCGGCGAACTGCTCCTCGAACTCCCCAGCGACCTGTCCGACTATCTCTACCAGGTCGATCTCTTCCTTATCGACAGGCAGATTGCCGGTACCGGCCTTGGATGCCTCCATCAGGTCGTCTATCAGGGTCTTGAGGCGAGCTGACTTCCTGTCCAGCACGCCAACATACTCGCTGAACTCCTCCTGCTCAACCGGCAGGGTCTTCAGAAGATCCACATAGCTGATGATGGAGGTCAGCGGTGTGCGGATATCATGGGAGACATTGGTGATCAACTCGGTCTTGAAGCGCTCAGCTTGGACCTTATCCTCATTAGCTTTCTCATATTCCGCCACCAGAGACAGGACATAGCTGCAGAAATAGTCAAGCGCCAGAAGCATGACGCTCGAGAACAGCATGAGGAGGATAGCCGGGTTCAAAAAGCCATAGCCGCTCAGAGGGGGGCCTATGAAAAGAAGGAGGAGGAGGTTACCGCAAAACACAAGGAGCATTATCAAACCAAGGGGATGCCCTGGAGGATAGGCTCTGAAGAAGCGCAGCCACGTACCCTGGGTTTTGAGTTGTTTATCCCTGATCCTGATAAGCAGGATAGCCAGGGTCGCCATGATAACCAGATAGGCGAATATGGAATAGAGCAACAGTAGTGGAGACAGATAATTACCAAGAAGGTGGTATACACCAAAGAAGAGACAGGAGAGGATAACGCAAACGGCTAACGCTACCACGGTGAGTAGGTCTACCTGCCAACCTCTTGACCCCTTTCCCACCGGGGCGTTCCATACTGAGATGAGAAACAATGCGACGCAGGCAAGTAGCAGGATGACCGAGAGGGGGAACCAGTCGTAGAACCCAAACCCAAAAATGGATGCCAGGTACCCGCGTAGCGTCACGCTCACGTCCTGAACAACCATCACTGTGGCAATGTAGCCAATCAACAACAGTATGATCCGGGCAGCTCGAGACGATAAGAGCTTCATCATGACAGTCTCACCACCTTATAGCCCAGGCCGTAGATGACCTTGAGGTATCGCGGCTCTTTGGGGTTGATCTCCACCTTCTCACGGATATGCCGGATGTGCACCGAGACGGTCTTTGGCACTTGCAGGGCAGGCTCCTCCCAGACCGCCTCATAGATCTGCGCAGAGGTGAAAACGCGATCCATGTTCGCCATCAGCAGCCGTAATATGTTGTATTCAAGGGCGGTCAGGGGCACTTCCTCGCCATCTACGGTCACCCGCTTCTGGTTGTCATCTAAGACAAGGTCGCCTGTTTGATAGAGGTCCCCCTGAACGCCCAAGCCTTCCAGGCCTTCCAAGCCTCCCCCTCCGTCGCCACTCGTCACTGTCGGCACCTGCCCAACTCTCTGCCCTACACCCTGCAGGCCACCCAGGCGGGCATAGCGGCGCAGGGCCGCCTTGATACGCGCCATCAGCTCCACTGGGTTGAAGGGCTTGGTGATATAGTCATCGCCGCCCATGTTCAGCCCCAGTATGCGGTCTGTGTCCTCGCTTTTCGCGCTGAGGAACAGGATGGGCACATTGCTGGACTCGCGTATCCTCACGGCCGCCTGTATGCCGTCCATCACCGGCATCATCACATCGAGCAGGACCAGGTGGACAGTCTCTGTCTCCACGGCAGCAACGGCTTGCAGGCCATTCTCGGCCCGGATCACCTTATAACCCTCCTGCCCCAGGTATATCTCCAGCACCGACAGGATGTCCGCGTCATCATCGCAGATCAGTACGGTGTACTCCACAAGCTCACTCCCTTACCGTGATAACATAGCCACCAGTATTATCGCTGGATATGCTGAGATTTGCATCCTCGGGAACAGAGAGCAGCCCCTGTGCTGGCCTGGCATACAGAACCGTGTAGTCAATGCCATCAAGGTTTACCGAGTAACCGCCGCTCTCCTGCAGAAACGTGAGGTATTCCTCCAGACACAGGTTGTTCTGCCAACAATACCAGGCATGAGGCAGCCCCACATACCGGTAGTGCCAGGGCTCGCTGGCTATGTGCGTGACCTGTTGCTTGTCCCCAGGATAACGCATGACAAACCCGTACCTCCAGGCATTGTCAGCCAGCCACCTCCCTTGCAAAGACCCAGCCATCTCTGACTGATCCACACCCATGATCGCAATGTCTATTGCCAGGCCCGTCTGATGCTCGCTGTGATTGGGCGGCTGGACCAGCGTCTTATCCGCGATCTCCCTATAGAGTTGCGCCTGCTCAGCATAACTACGATAACCACTGCAGATGAACAGGGTATGGACATCAGCCTCCTTCGCGGCGTCAATGAGGTCCTCCACTGCCTGGAGGGCTTCCCACTGCAGCAGTATATCGTCCCCCAGCACTGGCACGGTATATACTGCAGGCGCTAGCTCCCCTGTCAGAAGCCACTCATCCAACCTGCTACTCAACTCACTGTCAATGGGATAGTCCTTGTTCACCAGCGCCAGATACCCGGTGTCTGCGACATCCGCTACCGCGACTGGTACCGTCAGTTCAGGCAAGGCCGTCGCAGCCGGTGCAGTTGTCGCAGCGTGTGGCCCTGTCACATCAGAGGATCCAAGCACATCGGCAGTCCCTGCCGCGTATACCTCAGATTTCCCCTGCTGTCCCTCAGCCTTCCAAGGCGCCTGAAACCAGACAAGACACACCACAACAAGCAGAAGTGCAACCGCAAGCGCTTTGCCGGGAAACCGCCGCGAACGCCTATAGCGCTTGGAGTGTCTGGAATAATAGCTGTGATTCCGTTGGCTCATACCCTATCTCTCCTCTCTGTCTGATTCCATTCTTGCAATGAAAACCAAACATCAAAGAAAGAAAAGGTTAAGATTCCTCAAAGAAACTGAGATAAAGTGGGACAAGGGGGACGGTTCTAAGGACAGAAGGGGACGGTTCTAAGGACAGAAGGGGACGGTTCTAAGGACAGAAGGGGACGGTTCTAAGGACAGAAGGGGACGGTTCTATTCTGTCCTTTTCAAGGACAGAATAGAACCGTCCCCTTCTGTCCTTAGAACCGT
>WRHL01000054.1 GCA_009783245.1 Coriobacteriia bacterium | reverse complement strand
TGTGCCTGCAACATCGCCGTTCTTCGCCCAACCCATCCAGCCGACGTTCTCTGCATGCACCCTATAGTAGATGTCATAGTATTCAGCAAGGTCTCCTGTCAGGTTGATCTTCAAGGCTTCCAGGCGAAGCGACTTCCCCTCTGTCCCAGAGAGGCCGCCTTTCACTTCTTCATCTGAAAAGCCCGATGTTGTCAATACCACTGGTGGTAGCCAGCCAACGTTTTGCACATGGGTGGTGTACTCTATCTCACCAGGAATGCCCATATAGTTCTTCAGGTTGATCTTCAGTCCCTCAAGCCGGAGGCTTCGCCCACTGGTTCCTGAGACCTTTCCCGCTGAGACAGGCAGCTGCCAACCATCGTATTGCACATGGGTGGAGTAGGAAAGCTCCAGGTCCACCACTGTGATCTCTTTTGTTGCAAAGACTGCGCTGTCTTCTGTATACGTTGCTTTGACGGTAATGGTGCCAACCGCGCTAGGGGTCAGGACCCCACTGGCGCTTATGGTGCCTGGGCCGCTGACCACAGACCAATCCCAGGTATCTACCACAGGCAGGGTTGTCTTTATCCTGCAGTTTATCGGTATCCCTGTGCCTTTTGGTTGATCGTTGTCGATTCCCGTGACACCCACGGCTAAAACGGCAGCATAGGGGTTTACCTCTCCGTATCCGTAATAAGGGTCCCAGCCGGGGTCTCCAAGGTCGACAGCAGTGTTTTCCAGTGTGGCGCGCACTTGGGAGGGAGTAAGAGATGGATTGGCTGCAAAGACCAGGGCTGCAACGCCTGAGACAAAGGGCGCTGCCATTGACGTGCCACTCATCCCGCCATAACCTGTACCATAAGTGGAATAGATCGAAGTACCAGGAGCCGATAGACTGACGGTGCTGCCATAGTTCGATTGAGCGGGGTCATAGACATCATTGAGGGGAGTCGGGCCCTGCTTCAAGGCTGAGACATTGATACAGTTAGCGCAGGATCCGGGGTAAAAAGGGAGGCCATTGTTAGTGTTACCAGCAGCAGCGACTGTCAGGACCCCCACGTTGTATGCCCGGTTGATACGTTGCTCCAAAAGAGGGTCATAGGCATCAGCTTGACCTAAGCTCATATTGATCACCCTCAGGTTCGCTGCTTCTGCAAGGGGAGTCCTCCCGCTTCCGTCGGTCTTAATCAGGTAGTCATAGGCAGTGCAGGCATACGAGGTGAAGATCTTCCCGTCAGCATCCTGTGTTCGGATGGGGATGATGCTCGCGTTATAGGAGACACCGGAAACACCCAAACCATTATTTGTCTGAGCAGCGATAATGCCTGCAACATGGGTACCATGGCCATTGCTGTCGCCCGTCAATCCACTCTTGGTTGCGTCATAGTAGGAATTGGGATAGATGTTGTTCTTGAGGTCCTCATGCTCTGTATTGACTCCGGTATCAATCACCGCAACGCTCACGGTATGGTTCGCACGCGATAAGGACCAGGCGTCATAGAGTCCGGTCTGGTTCAAAGACCACTGCAAACCCCTATAGGGGTCGTCTATCACTGTCGCCAAAGGATCGAGGTCGATACCAGCCTCCTCTGACTCCAAGAGCTCATAGCAGTAGTTGGGTTGCGCAAAGGCGATCTCTGGGTTTCTGCTGAGTTCTGCAATCGCCTCAAAGACACTGACATCATCAGCCAGCTCGACTACCACGGTATCATCAGCGATCATACTTTCAGCTGTCAGTGAATCCTCTTCAACGGCATCGACATCTCTCAGTATCTCGCCTACCTCATCAAGCGTCAGGTCTTCCAGGAAGACCACTATCACCTCGCCTTCAGCGTAGTTTTGATCATCTTCCTCAAGACTGGTAAGCACCTGGAGCTGGATCTCCAAAAAATCGAAGTCGTCGAGAGGGAGGGCAGGATTGTCCTCAAGAGCAGAAAGCTCCTCTTCACCCTCCGCCTCATCCTCTTCAGAGGTGGCGGAAACATCCTCATCAGCCATCTGGGTAACTCCTGGCGCCAGGTCTTCTTCGTCTGCGAAAGCCGGCAACCCACCAAACAATGGAGTTGACGAGAAGACAAGAACGAAAACCAGGATAGATGCGAGCATCCTTTTTTTGAATAAGCCCATGTTTAGACACTCCCCTTGAAAGACTATGTTTTGAGGATATTCTAATGCAAACCAGTGGTGGAGGCGCGGAGAATCGAACTCCGGTCCACAATAACCCCTTAAGAGCTTCTACATGCTTATTCCGTTGTGCGGATTCGCGCAAGACGTATCAGCGGACAAACGCGCCTCTTGCTAGCGGGTTCCATCTTTTCCTGTGCCATACCAGCTACGTGCACAGGAGCATTCCCCTGAGTGGCGCCGCGTCAGGAGCGGGGAACTATCCTGAGTTGGCGTCGCTACCTATCAGGCAGCGAGTGCATAGCTTTTGTTGTCAATTAATTTTGACGGTACCCCTGTTTTAGGTGGCGAGGAGACCACCGCATGCTTCCTCTCGCAAAGCTATCATGTCGAAACCAGTCGCCCCCATACAATAAAGGGGAAATCAACCAGTGTGTTGACTTCTCAAGGTACAAACGCTCTTGGCGCGATAAACTGTGATGCTTACCCCGCAGAAAGAGCGACAAGGAAGTATAGCATCATTGTTTGGTCAATACCACAGCGGTTCCATAAGCTACCGCTGTGATACTGAGTTCAGATATAGAGTCGATGGTGAAGCGCATGGCGATGACGGCGTTAGCGCCTTTTACCGCGGCAGATTCCTTGAGACGACTGATCGCCTCTAAGCGTGCGGCATCGACTGTTTTGGTGAAGTGGACAAGCTCTCCTTGTGAAAGCGGGTTCAAGCTGGTGCTGAGCGCCTTGATGGAACCATGACTCGATTGACTTGTGCTACCAAAGACTTCTCCAAGCATCGCAGCAACACGGAATCCAGGAACGCTCTCTGCAGACACCACCAGGACACTATTTGGGTCGATCATGAGTTTTTCCTCCCCTTGGCAATTATGAATAGACAGAAAGAGTGTATCCAAACAGCATAGCAGATACGGCTGCCTTAGTAGTGATTATCTGCTGTATTCAGCGATTTTATCCAATACGCGTTGCGCCTCCTCACCCTCAAGCACCATAGGTCGATAATCATTGGTGTAAGGAGTCGAGGTTATGGAGCAAGGAATGATAAAAGGCGTACAGGTGATTCCGTCGTCAGTCCTGAGGAACTCCAACTGGATGATCATGGAGTCCTTATCGTCAGGGTTGGTATGCCCGCCATAACAGAAATTCCCCAGAGAGTAGGCGATGAAACCTCCGTTATAGAACTCGGTGCCCTGGATGACATGCGGGTGCGACATGATGACCGCTGATGCACCATAATCAATCGCGGTATACGCGGCAGAAATCTGGTTCCAATACGGGTAGTAATAGCCTTCGATACCGTCGTGGAAATAGGCGACGATAACCTCAGCGCCCTGGTCGTAGAGCTGCTGTATGATCCAGTAGATGTTGTCAGGGTCTGCATCATAGGCAAAACCAAAGAAGCCGATGTGTATGCCGTTGACCTCTCTGACCAGCGTCTCGTCATAGGCAAAGTAGTCTATACCTGCGTCCCTCAGGACCTCCTGGGTCTCATAGTAGCCCTCGTAGCCATAGTCAAGCGTGTGATTGTTGGCCAGGTTGCACACCTCAACGCTGCCCAGGGTGAGTATCTCAACGTATTCTGGGGGAGCCTTGAACCAGAAGGCAGCGAGGTTCCCATCCTCATCCACTTCAGGGCCTTTACCTATGCGTGCGGTCGCAGTGGTGAAAGGCCCCTCAAGGTTGACAACCGTCAGGTCGTCGTTGGCAAAGATGTCTGAAACCCCGCTGAGGAAGTATGCAGGGCCTTCATTATTGTATACAGAGTTGAAGTACGATGCGCCTTGGAAATTGCTCAAAGTACAGTCTCCCGCAAAGCTGACCAGTGCGCGTTGTTGCGGCTCGGGTTCAGGTTCAGGAGGGGTGCCAATCAGGGGAGTGAATACCTCTGACGAGACAGGCAAGTCGAACTCTGTTGGTTGCACGTAGGAGGCGGGTTTGTTTGATGTACAACTGGAAAGCGAAACCAGCAAGGCGAATGTGAGCGCCACAAGGAGATGCTTCTTATTACAGGCTTCAGTGTTCATGCCATTATTCTACAGCACGATTTCTGGGATTTCCTTGCGCCAAGCGAAGAGGTTCGCTAACATAGGTACTCGCGCTCTGACAGGGCTTCGGGTTTCCACCTGGTAATTGGGGTGTCGTCTAATGGTAGGACAGCGGATTCTGGTTCCGTCAGTGGGGGTTCAACTCCTCCCACCCCAGCCAAGGACACACACAAGTAGCCCCAGTGCGTGAATAGCAAGGCCCGTTCGTCTAGCGGTTTAGGACACCGCCCTCTCAAGGCGGAGATCGAGGGTTCGAATCCCTTACGGGCTACCATTTTTACGATAAGCTGAAGGCTCCTACGGGAGCCTTCAGCTTATCGCGACAGTGTTGTCCGTAAGGGATTCGAACCCGTGAGGGGGAGCGCCGTTAAACAGGGCTGCCTGTGGCAGGCCTGTAGGCGCGAGACCGAGCTTGCGAAGCAAGCGAAGGTTGGAGAGCGCGAGCCGCTTCAGCGGCGAAGCGATCGGCGAATCCCTTACGGGCTACCAACACCTGTGAAACCCCACGTAAAGTGGGGTTATTTGATGTCGGTAGCCACCGTAAGGGATTCTCAGAGAATGGTATATAGAGCCCAATTGATACTTAATAAAGCACAGATACAATTCTACTGATATTGCATAAATCTATGAAAAGGTGTAACCTTTTCGAAGATAGACCGACTCAGTAGCAAGGGAAGGGTCGTCGCCACATGAAGACTAAACGTAGAATGGCGGCTTCGTCTGCATTCATTGCGGTTGCAATAGTTGTCGCTGGCTTCGCTTCGGCGGGGCAGAAGAGCATGATTCCACTCAATATCCTCACAAGAAACCCCTTCTTCACATTCATGGTGTTCATAACCTGCGTATCGCTGATCGCTGTGGCAGTCATGGCTACCATGATGTGGCACAAGAGCAATACAAGCTGCGAGAATACCGCGTGCAGTTTCCATCCAGGATACCAAGGAGTGAACAAGGGCTTCGATTTCTCAACGATCTCTACTCCAGAGGAGTTCTTGAATATCCCCAAAGAAACAAAAGAACAAAGCAGTGTGGAAGACAAGAGAGAGTGGATGAGAAAGAACCAAGAACGCCTGCCAGAACTGGAGACGGATGATCCTGCAGGTGAAACAAACCTTGCAAGGGGAGTAGCCTGCCCCTTAGAGCCTCCCCAGAAGATATGCGAGGTCCCTGACCCTCAGCCTCTCAATCAAGAAAGGCAACAGGCGTTGAACCCCAACATGGAGTTCACCGATGAAATGGTGATAATGGTGATTGAGAGGCTGAGGAGACAGGAGAGGCAAGGCTATCTGCAGGCAAGCTGAGCTTTCAGTCGATACAGCGTCAGGAAAATGACTCACGCCAGCCCAGGATATCCCGGGAAACCTTAAGACGCGACAAAACGTCATCTTTACCGATCAGCTCAAGGGACTCGAATAAAGGCGGGGATACCATAGTGCCGCAAACAGCAACCCGTACCGCCTGGAAAACCGGCTTTGCTTTGATTCCAAGCTTCTCTGGAACCTGGCGCAGGGCATTCTCGATCTTGGCGCCCTTCCAGTCACACACCTCTTCCAGTGCGAGAATGACAGAATCAAATATCCCAGAAGCTCCATCAATGAACAGACATTTCTCCATTGAAACAGGGTCAAGTTCGACAGTATCCCCGCCAAAGAGGTAGGCGATCATAGGGATAACATCTGTCATGGTCTTTGCCCGTTCGGCTATCAATCCATGGATCGCCTCATACCAGGCCTTATTCTCTGCGATATCAGCCTTGATAGCAGCGGGATCTGCGAGTGCTCCAAGAGTGTAGGCACCCCCCAGGTTCACCGTAGGCCCCTTACCGCGCATGAACCCGCAATCGACCAGGAAAGGTTCAAGCGCTTCCACAAAGGCCTCAGCTCCCATGGCCTTAAGGTATGCCTGGTTCATCCAGGCAAGTTTAGCTTCGTCGAAGATCGCCGGGTTCTTGGAGACCCTGTCCAGGCTGAAGCTCGCACAGAGGGTCTCAGCAGAGATAATGGTGGTTTCACCGTCAAGCGACCAACCAAGAAGCGCAAGGTAATTCACCAGCGCCTCGGGGAAGTAACCCTCGTTCTGATAGGCCTCTACGCTAGTCGCCCCATGACGCTTTGAGAGGCGCTTGCCATCCGATCCCAAGATCATGGAGAGATGCGCGAAGCTGGGAAGGCGAGTCCCCAGGGCCTCATAGATAAGGATCTGCTTTGGCGTGTTCGACATGTGGTCGTCACCGCGTATCACGTGCGTTATCCGCATCAGGGTATCGTCCACACAAACAGCGAAATTGTAGGTAGGAGTACCGTCACTGCGCACCAGGATGAGATCATCAAGCTGCGTGATGGGAACCGTGGTCAAACCATACACCTCATCCTCAAAGGCGACATCCCCTCTGTCAAGCGGGACCTTCAGGCGCCAGGTATGCGGTTCGCCGGCAGCTATCCGTGCCTGTGCTTGTGCAACAGGGATCCTTCGACAAGAACGGTCATAACCAGCGTATGCCTTCTCGCTCATCGCCTGTTCACGTTTGACAGCCAGCTCCTCAGGGGTACAGAAGCAGGGGTAGACCGCATCGCGCTGTTTAAGCTGCTCAAGCGCCTCACCATAGGTGGAGTTCCGCTCGGTCTGCAAATAGGGGCCAAAAGCGCCACCGACTTCTGGGCCCTCATCCCATTCAAGACCAAGCCAGCGCAGCGAACGCATGATCTGAGCGGTGTTCTCTGGAGTGGAGCGTTCCGGGTCGGTGTCCTCGATCCGCAGTATGAAACTGCCTCCATGACGACGGGCGAAGGCCCAGTTATAGATAGCCGTGCGGGCGCCGCCTATGTGCAGGTTGCCAGTCGGCGAGGGCGCAAAACGAACACGCACGGATTCTTGTAGCTCAGACACAGGTACTCCTACTTCCAAAGGCCTTAAACGTACAAACAACAGTATATTTCATTCAACGGGCCGGGTGCGGAGTGCGAGGCCAGCAGCAGGATCATACGCAGAAAAGAAATTGGGCACGGTGATACCACCGGCAAAGCCCACTATGATGCCCTTCTGCCCCGCTCGCGAGAAGATACCGCTGAATCGGCCGCCATACAGGTAAAGACCGGTCAGATTGTTCCAAGCCTCCAACTCCTTGGCGTGTCCCTGTTTCGGGTTTGCGACAAGGTTGGGTGTGGCATATTGCGGGCAATAACTCTGCACTATGTAAGGTTGACGAGAACAGCGGTCTATCACCTCATCCCACTCCTTCTGAGTGAAATCGATACCGGCATGGACACCCTTTGAGGCGTACCCGTCCTCTGGTTTGATGATCCAGGAATCCTTATCAGCCTTGATTTCCGCAAGACTGATACAGTCCGCATCAAGGCGGGTGGTGAAGGGGACATGCCTGTTGATGAAGGCGTTCTCCTCAGCGCTGAGGAATGCCTGCGTTTCGGGCAGGTGCAGGACAGCGAAGAGCTGTTTGCAGTGGGCTACATGAGTAGTGAAACCGCCGATCATGCAGATGCTCTTCTCCTCAACTGCACGCACCAGAGCACGTACGCCTACGCACTCCATGCCCGATTCATCAAAAGACAGGTCAGCCAGGACCTCTCCCGTCACGGCGCGACGATAGACTGCATCTATCTTCTGCATACCCTGCCGGGCGCGCTCCTCAGAAACATCAACACCCATCAAACTACCGTCCTGGTAGCGCAGGTCGGGAACATCACAGACCATGCACGTCAAGCCGCGAGCCTCAAAGCGCCTGCGGAACTCCTCGAACTCATGCGGGGTACCGCTTGCGGTGTAGTCGACTATCGCAAGACAGGGCGCCTCTACTGCCTGTTCACTGGAAGCGTAGATCGACAGGAATCCATCCACCCAGCCGTCAAAGAGCTCCTGCGGCTCCAACAGGAGATCAGACGCAAGCTCTTGAAAGGTGGGGGAGCACAACAACGCAGCGCTTCCCTCACGGTCCTCATTCATGGCCGAGGTGCCGTCAGTGTTGAACTCGCAGAAGGAGAAGTCCATGCTCTCCTCGTTAAGGAACAGATCCATGCGCATGATGGGGATCAGGCAGTCATAGCCTGTTGGCAGGCAGATGAGGCGCTCCAGCGCCGGCGGGAAGCAGAAGAACGGGCGGTACAGCGGGTCTTCAAGGTAACGCTTCGTGACCTTCTCCAATATGCCGTAGGTCAGACTGGCAATAGCGTCAAGCTCAACCAGGGTCGTCATATCATAGATCTTGGGGATGAAGCCTATGGCGATCACCTCACCATGGTAGATGCCTGTCGAGGTGCTCAGGTACTGCTCAGCCGCCAACCGTCCACCGCTATCTCCGCCTTTCAGTCTGAAAGCATCCAGATAGGCTCCCAAAAGTTGCGGTAGCCGTGAAGACCCTCCCGTATAGCTCATTCGGAAACCTCTTCCAGCTTCTTATCCAGCAAGGTCATGCGCGAGGTGATAAGCTCGCCCAGGGGATCGAGGTAACGGGATTCAAGAGGAGGCAATGAACGCAGCGATAAACCCAAAAGCTCATCGAGCCACTCAACCGCCGTGCGGCCATACACTTCTGCAGCAAAACCCCTGGCGCATAGCTCCCTCTTGGCAGAAGCGATGTCTTCAGCACTCAGACACTCAAAACGGCTACTCAGGTCAGCCACAGTGCCAGTATTGTAGAAAAGGCCCTTGATGAAGGCAGCAAATGAGAGCGCGTATGCAATGGGCAGGGAATCAGCGGCCCGTATCTCGATGTAGGTCTTGAAGCGCACATCAAAGAAGAAGAGGGAGAGGATGTGCTCAATCGAGGCGCGGTCAAGTTCACAGCCAGCGAAGATCTCAGCAAAGCTCTTCCCCTTCTGCTGGATGCTGCGTTTCTCTCCCAGGTTGTTCTCTTCTACCGTGAAGATACCTGGGGCTGAAAGAACGGCGTGTGCATACGAGTCAAAGCCAAAGCATGCGCCAAAAGTATGCGGAGCGGTCAGGGAGCGCGCGGGGTCGACGTCATTCCATATCGCGGTACGTACCATACGTGCAGGCACTGCCAGTCCGCTGGTTGTCAAGCCTTCAGAACCCACAGGCGCCAGTTCAAAGACAGGGCTATTGTCAGTGATAAAGGCGAACAGTGGTGTGAGCGCGTTGGCGATCCTGAACTTACGTACGGCGTCCTCTTCGCTGTCGTAGTCGATACTGACTTGTGTAGAGGCGGTTGCCCGCATCATGCAGATGCCGTGCCTGCCAGTATCTCGGAAGTGCTCATCCATGAAGTGGTAGCGGTTCTTGGGGATCAACGGGATATCCCCAGCACGGGCGGAGGGATGATAACCGAGCTCAAGCAGCATAAGGCCCAACTCCTCCAACAAGGGGTCAAGCTCATTCCTGAAGCGCTGGTACACAATCTCCAGATCGCCAACCTCCAGAACGGGGCCTATGCTTATCTCGAACTGCGCGCCCGGCTCTATCGTGATGGACGCATATTCGCGGGAGAGTCCGATGAGGTTCCTTGTGCCATCTACCTGGGTCTCCAGTATCGTCTGATCATAATAAGGGGCGAGCCTTTCAAGTACGCTCCTGACTCCTGGGAGCCCTGAGGCAAAGTCGTCTTCATAAGGAACAAAGGTATGATCATCCCGACGTACAATGAAGTGCTCAAGCTCAAGCCCGATGCAATCACCGCAGCCGTGGTCGATCCCCCGCGCGATGTAGTCAGAAATGGCGCTGACATGTGACGGGTCAACGCTCAGGTCAACGATTCGATCATCCATCCTATGCGAACTTCATCTCCCTTGCCGAATACATCCTCAATGACGAGAAAACAAAGCATCATCCTAGCACAGTAGAGCTTTCTGGCATCGGAACAGCAGGATTATTCTGTTATTCTGAGAAACTGCATGAGATCTCTGCAAAAAGATACCAGCAAGACAAGGCCCGGCATGCTGTTGGGCAGGTTCCTGCTCGCTTTCCTCCTTATGATAGGCTTCCTTCTTGGTGGCTGCGCGACCTCGAAACACTCTATCAGTAAGGAGGATAACGAGAAGATCAGGATCATCACAACAGTATTCGCTGCCTATGACTTCACCCGTGAGATCGCTGGATCCCATGCTGAGGTGAGTTTGTTGATACCGCCAGGTGCAGAGCTGCACGCTTTTGAACCCACGCCTCAGGACATCCTCGAAATACAGGGTTGCGACCTCTTCATCTATGTGGGAGGTGAATCCGATGCCTGGATAGCCGACATCCTTTCAGCTGTCGACACAGCGCAAGTGCGGGTACTCAGACTGATGGATCTGGTAGAACTGCTGAACGAGGATGAATCGGTGCTTGTCGACCCGTTGTCTGGCAGTGAGGAAGAGTTGGAGTCAGACGAACATGTCTGGACAACCCCGCGCAACGCCAAGCTGATCACCCGCGCTATCAGCGAGAACCTCATCCTTCTCGACCCTGACAATGCATCGCAGTATGAGGCGAACACCCAGGCTTACCTTTCTGTGCTCGATGAGCTTGACAGGGAGTTCAGGGATATTGTGTTGAACGCGCAGCGCTCAACGCTCGTCTTTGCCGACCGTTTCCCGTTTGCCTACTTCGCCCAGGAGTACGGCCTGCAATGCTATGCGGCATTCCCCGGTTGCTCTCAGGCAACAGAGCCCAGTGCCTTAACGGTCGTCGCGTTGATAGACCTGGTGCGCGCTGAGGGGATTCCTGTTGTATTCTATAGGGAGCTCTCAAACCGCAGCTTGGCCGATGTGGTCGCGCAGGAAGCAGGCGCACAGGCGCTCCTGTTGCATTCCTGCCACAACATCAGCAGGCAGGACTTCGAGCAGGGGGCGAGCTATGTGAGCCTCATGCGGGCAAATGCCGAGAATCTGAAGGTGGCGTTGAACTGAATGGCACTTATCACGTGTGAAGACCTTACTTTAAGCTATGACGGGCGCGTTGCCGTCAGTGGCATCACCTGCACGCTAGGGCAGGGTGACTACCTCTGTGTGGTGGGCGGCAACGGCAGCGGCAAGACCACCTTCATCAAGGGGTTGCTGGGGCTGTTGAAGGTACATGCTGGCAGATTGGTTTTCGACGAGAGCATACGGCCGCAGGACATAGGTTATCTGCCTCAGCAGATAACCATCCAGAGGAACTTCCCCGCCATAGTCAGGGAGGTGGTCATCTCAGGGCGCTTGAGCCGCCTGGGCGCCGTGCCCTTCTACCGCAGGGAGGATAGGCTCGCGGCAAAGCGGAGCTTGGAGCTTCTTGGCATAACAGACCTTGCAAAGCTCAGCTTCAGCGAGCTTTCAGGTGGCCAACAGCAACGTGTCCTTTTGGCTAGGACGCTGTGCTCAGCCCCTGACGGGCTCAAGCTCCTCATTTTGGATGAGCCGATGAACGGCCTCGACCCCCATGTCAGGCAGGGCCTGTATACCAGTATCGCAGAATTGAACCAGGTACAGGGCATCACCATAATCATGGTCACCCATGACGTGCAAGCCGCCGTCAGGTTCGCCAGCCATATACTGGTCCTGGAGGCCAAACAGGAGTTCTTTGGGACCAGCCATGAGTTCGAACACACAGAACTGGGGCAGGAGCTCATGCGTGACTCCTGCGGAGGGAACTGCCGCATCTGCGGCACACGGATAGGGGATGCTCAATGGGCATCCTAGAGGCGATCCCCCAGCTGTTCTCCTATACCTTCCTTCTCAGGGCCTTGGTGGTAGGGCTGTTACTCTCGCTCTGCTCGTCGCTATTGGGGGTCAGTCTGGTCCTCAAGCGCTTCTCCATGATAGGCGATGGGCTCTCCCACGTGGGCTTTGGCTCGCTGGCCGTAGCGACCGCCTTCAACTGGGCGCCTTTGGCCGTCTCGCTTCCGGTGGTCGTCATCGCAGCTTTCCTGCTTTTGCGCCTCAGCGAACGCGGGCGTATAAAAGGTGACGCCGCCATTGCCCTGGTCTCTGCGAGTGCGCTTGCCATCGGCGTCTTCATAGTATCGATCACCACAGGTATGAACACCGACATAGACAGTTACCTCTTTGGTTCCATCCTCGCGCTCAAGCAGGAGGACGTGGCGCTCAGCGTGGCGCTTGCCATCGTTGTCCTTTTGGTCTACATCCTGTTGTATCAGCGTATATTCGCGGTTACCTTTGACGAGTCCTATGCACGCGCTACAGGCATCCGTGTCGATCGCTACAACACCATGTTCGCACTGCTCACAGCCCTGACCATAGTCTTGGGGATGCGCATGGTAGGCGCCCTGCTCATATCATCCCTCATCATCTTCCCCGCGCTTTCATCCATGTGGCTGTGCAGGCGCTTCTCGGCGGTCACGCTTTGTGCCGCCATCATCGCTGTAGCCTGCTTTGTCATGGGGATGCTGCTCTCGCTTACCCTGCGAGCTCCCACAGGAGCCAGCATCGTGCTGGCGAACCTGGCCGTCTTTGTGGTCTTCTTTGTGGTCCATAAGGTACGGCAGCATTCCCGGTCATGACGAGAGGAACCCTCAGGGATCACCGCCAATCTAACAGAGCTATCACAAATGGGATATGCCTGGGTTTCTGCACTGTATGGTGGTGTATCATGGGTTTGCACGTGAAAACTACTGCGAAGAAGGCAGCGTAGATGGCAGGAATCTTTTCCAAGATCCTCTCAGTTGGAGAGGGAAAACAACTCAAGGTATTCGAGTCGATAGTTGAGCAGATAAACGCTCTGGAACCACAGATACAGACAAAGACAGATGAGGATCTAAGGCAACAGACAGCTCTGTTCCGCAAGAGGCTTGCTGCAGATGATGACCTGGATGCTTTGCTGCCAGAGGCCTTTGCCACTGTGCGTGAGGCCAGCATACGCACACTGGGTATGCGCCATTTCGACGTGCAGCTTATAGGGGGCATGGCGCTCAATGCCGGGCAGATAGCCGAGATGAAGACCGGCGAGGGCAAGACCCTGGTCTCTACGCTTGCCGGCTACCTGAATGCACTGCCGTTCAAGGGCGTCCACGTGGTAACGGTTAACGACTACCTTGCAAAACGCGACAGTGAGTGGATGGGTCAGATATACCGCTTCCTGGGCATGGAGGTGGGCCTTATCCAAAACGGCATGCGCCCGCCCGCTAAGATCCCCGCTTATCTGGCAGATGTGACCTACGGCACCAACTCGGAGTTCGGCTTCGACTATCTCCGCGACAATATGGTGACGCGTGCAACTGACCGCGTCCAGCGCGGCCATGCCTTCGCCATTGTCGATGAGGTGGACTCCATTTTGATTGACGAGGCACGCACGCCGCTCATCATCTCAGGCGCCGGCACGCGGGCAGCAGACATGTACAACAAGTTCGCCCGCGCTGTCCCCAACCTGCGGGATGGCATGGATTTCGAGAAGGACGAGGCCAAGCGGACCATATTCGCCACCGAGCATGGACTCCATAAGATGGAGGTATTGCTTTCCGTTGATGACCTCTACTCGGATCCATCCGGCATGCTGGTCAATCATCTCCAGCAGGCGCTGCGTGCAGAGTTCCTCTTCAAGAAGGATGTCGATTACGTAGTGATTGACGGTGAGGTCAAGATTGTCGATGAGTTCACTGGCCGCATCATGGAGGGCAGGCGTTATTCCGAGGGACTCCATCAGGCGCTCGAGGCAAAGGAACGCGTCTTGGTGCGCGAGGAGAACCAGACACTTGCAACCATCACCCTGCAGAACTACTTCCGTCTCTACAAGAAGCTCTCTGGCATGACCGGTACCGCCATGACCGAGGACTCGGAGTTCCGCTCCACCTACAAACTCCCCGTCATGGCCATCCCATCCAACAAACCGGTTGTACGCATAGACCACAACGACCTGATATATCGAACGGTCGAGTCAAAGTTCAGAGCCGTGGCAGAGGATGTCGCCGAGCGCCATTTGGCGGGACAACCCTCCCTGGTGGGTACGGTCTCCATCGAGAACTCCGAGCGGCTTTCCCGGCTGCTGTCCAAGCGCGGCGTGCAGCACGAGATACTCAATGCAAAGCACCATGAGAGGGAAGCGCATATCATCGCACAGGCCGGTAGGGTTGGTGCGGTCACCATAGCAACCAACATGGCCGGGCGTGGTACAGACATACTCCTGGGCGGGAACCCCGAGTTCCTGGCCGAGGAGATACTGGTCAACAGCGGGATAGACCTGGAGGAAGCTACCGACAGCGACCGGGCGCGCGCTCTCGAGAAGGCCAAGCAGATCACAGCCTTGGAGCATGAGAAAGTGGTTGACGCCGGAGGCCTCGCTGTCATCGGCACAGAACGACATGA
>WRHL01000053.1 GCA_009783245.1 Coriobacteriia bacterium | reverse complement strand
CTGGAAGAGAGCTCGCTGCAAAGGATCTACGGCGCTGGATTCGACGACTACTGCAAGAAGGTGCGACGCTTCCTCTGAGCGAACCTGATCCCTTGTTCTGGATATCACTGATACTAATCACACTATAGCCATTCTTTAGTATGCAAAGCCTTTTGGCCTGCGTATAGTGGGGAAATGAAGAAGCGAGGGCCTTTTCAGGCTGCTTCGCGTTGCGCTGAGGAAGAAAGAAGGCAGAAATGAAGATTGCTGTTTATGGCGCTGGATCCATGGGAACCATCATGGGAGCTCTCCTGGCGAAAGCAGGATATGACGTCACGTTGATAGACATCAATAAGGAACACGTCGATGCCTTGAACGAGAAGGGCGCGACTATCATCGGCTATCTGGAACTCACCCAACCCGTGAAGGCCGCCTTGCCTGATGAGGTGACGGATACCTTTGATTACATCATTTATCAAACCAAGCCAACACAGAATGAGTCCTCCCTGCCCAATGTTGCCCGCCTCCTTAAGACTGACGGGGTAGTCATTGTGGGACAGAACGGAATGCCCGAGGAAGCTGTCGCAGAGGTTGTAGGGCAAGACAGGGTGGTAGGTTGCATCATCGGTTGGGGAGCCACGTGGATGGAGCCGGGTGTCAGCAAGCTCACCTCGCCGGCAGAGCTCATGGACTACCATCTTGCTGAGATAGATAACCAGGTCACGGATCGCCTGCAAGAGATAGTGGCGATCTTCAACGGCGCGGGCAACGCGCATATCATCGACGACCTCCAGGGAGGAAGGTTCAGCAAACTCATCGTCAATTGCAGTTTCAGCACTACAGGAGCCGTGGTGAACGGCACCTTTGGTGATGTCATCGATAGCCCTAAAGGCATCCGCTGTGCCGCACATATCTACAACGAGGCGATGGCCATTGCAAACGCTGCTGGCTACAAGCTGGTACCGCCAGTCGAGGGATTCGACTTCAATGTGCTCACCTTCAAGACCAATGAGGAGATGGAGGAGTTGATCCCTGTCTTCCAATTCATGGTTGCTGAGCACCGTGCCATCCACACGCAGATCCTCTTTGACATCGCGGCGGGCCGCTATCCTGAGGTCTTCACCACCTACAATGGGGTGCTCATGAGACTGGGCAAGACCTACGGTATCCCAACACCGGTAAACGAGCAGGTGGCTGCTACCATCCACAAGATGGCCATTGGTGAGCTTCAACCAGACAGCGCGAATATAGACCTGATCGAGTTGCCGGATCTCTCCTGAGCTATCTTTCTCGGTACGAGAAAAGGCGAACAAAAGTTCGATTCTGACCTGCCCGTTCATTGCATATGCTTTACACTGTTGCCATGACCTTTATGGGGTTTTGGGGCGCAAGGCACAGTGAGGTATCCATGTCTCGGCACGCATACGGTACAAGCAGGCTTGACGCGGCACAGAGAGAGCCTGCTTTGACTGGTTCTGTCCTTTATGATGAACCGCCGTTCGCAGAGCTCGAGTTCGATGCCAGTGGCTTTGGCAGCGCCAACAGCCTGAGCGCTACCAGCACTGTGAGCAGCAGAAGTAGCCCTGTTTACCAACCCATCTCGCCCAGACCTCTTGACCCCATCCGCCAGGTCTTCTTCGACATGCGGCGATTGGCCTCTGGGGATCCCTTTGGTCGCAACAATGCGCAGCTTTTCTACCGTCAGGCCCTGTTCATGGAGGGCTTCAGTGATGACTATGATGAGTTCGAGCCTTTCACCATGTACTTCCCCTGCTACCAACGTATGGGCTACGAGCAGCTGCGTACTTACTTCACCTGGCGCACCCAGGTACGCCGTGGCGAGATCTGGCCAGCCTCGCTTTCCTATGTCTTTTTACACATATATGAGCTGCTCATGAACATCGGTGTCACAGACCCCACCGAAGGCCTCGACAGGCTGATGGCGCTCTGGTCAGCCTATCGCACAATTGACCTCACCCTTGACAAGTACCTGCCGCAATGGCTTTGCGACTACCACATCTACTATGATCTACCGCAGGGTTTTGAGGACTTCATCGCCACAAACAACCTGCGCAACTTCTATCCCAAGGCCTTTCTGGCTAGAAGTATAGACGGAGACAGCCTCGCGTTGTGGAACAGCATCTCCAGCTATGCGATAACAAAGTCCCAGTTCTACACCGCTGGAAACGAGGAACTGCTCAAGGACTGTTTCCAGGTAGTGTTGTCTGCCGTCCAAGAGCGCTTAGCAAGCCAGGGTTCCAGTCTTGGACAGGTCCTGTTCTATGGTTTTGGCGGAGAGGCAGCCTGGCGCCCCTTCCCCAGTGCCGTGTTCTATAGCTGGCGTAAACAGGCAGACCGACAGGTGGAGCTTCCGGGTGGAGATATCTACCGTTGCCGCGATAACTCTTGGACACAGGAAGCGACCTTCTTAGCTGCAGAGAGCGGGGAGTTCGCCGGCTACCTCCTGAAGAAGACGGAGGCCTGCCTCAGGCAGGTAGTCAAATATAAGTTCAAGCTCACACCAAGAACGGATCTGATGCTCGCAAAGAAACTGCAGCGGATGACCTTAAGCTTTGAACAGCTGGACCAGACCATCGAGAAGGCCGTTGTCGGGTTCTATGAGGAGCTTAACCGCACCATTGTAGAGGTGGATCACGGCAGCCTCGCCCGTATCCGTAAAGAGGCCCTGGGTACGCAACAGGCACTTATCGTGCCAGATGATGAGATGGCGCCTGTTGAACCTGCCGCCCTTCCTGACGCACCAGGGAATGCCTCTGGAGTGCAGGGGGCGGATGAGCCCGACGGCTTCTTAGGCCCACCCCCTGCAGCGCCTGACAACTGGTCAAGGCTATGGAGCGCTCTGAGCAGGATGGAGACCCAGGCGCTGGCAATCGCACTGAATGAGAGCACGGGAAGTGAGCCCTCCAGCGGTACGCCTATCAAGCAGTTCGCAAGGGAGAACAACATCATGTTGGAGGTTTTGGCTGATGCCATCAATGAGAAGGCTGTGGACTTCATAGGCGACAGTATCGTTGAGCTGGCAGACAGCCTTATCCTTTACGATGAGTACCAAACAGAGGTCGCCAGCCTGCTGGCTCGGTGAGCAGGGAACAGGGACGGGAGCGCCATGGACGAGAACAGAGTACCGGCACGTATCGCAAATATCCTGATAAACGCGCTCAAAGGTGGTGTGGTGCCCCGGGTAGGACTTGAGTACATCACCGTTGGGCGGGCTCAGGAGATTGCGGCTATCCTGCATGATATAGACATGATAGCGGCCGGCAGCGCCTCGTTCCGCTTCATTGTAGGCAGGTACGGCAGCGGCAAGAGTTTCCTGCTGCAGACCATCCGCAACTACGCCACTGCCAAGGGCTTTGCGGTGGTGGACGCCGACCTCTCCCCTGAGAGACGCTTTGCCGGCACCAAAGGGCAGGGCCTTGCCACCTATAAAGAGCTTATGCAGAACCTCTCGACCAAGTCGAAACTGGACGGTGGGGCCCTGCCGCTGGTCCTGGAGAAGTGGATCTCAGGCCTGCAGACTGCGGTGCAGACCGAGACCGAGCTTACAGGCGAGGCATTCGATCAGGCGGTCGAAGCCCGGATCTACACGGTTGCCAGCTCGCTGGAGGGCATGGTCAACGGTTTTGCCTTCGCCCGGGCGATAGTCTTGTACTGGAGGGCCTACAAAGACGACGACCTTGCGCTGAAGTCCAACGTGTTGAGATGGTTCAGTGGCGGATACGCCACGCGCAAGGAGGCCAAAGATGACCTGGGCATCAACTTCATCGTCACCGACGAGACCTGGTATGACTTCTTGAAGGTCTTTGCCATCTTCTTGGTGGGCGCAGGCTATAAAGGACTGCTTGTGATGATCGACGAGCTGGTGAACATCTACAAGATACCCAACTCCATCACCCGCCATAACAACTACGAGAAGATCCTGACCATGTATAACGACGTGCTGCAGGGCAAGGCTAAGCACCTGGGCTTCTTGATAGCCGGCACGCCGCAATGCATCGAGGACCGCTACCGTGGGGTCTTCAGCTACGAGGCGCTCCAGTCGCGGCTGGCAGAGGGACATTTTGCCACCGATGACCTCAAGGACCTGACCGCACCCATAATCCGGCTACAGATGCTGACCCAGGAGGAGGTCTACGTCCTGGTGGAGAAGCTGCGCGACATCCACGCACAGCTCTTTGACTACCAACCCGTCCTTGGCCACGACGAGCTGGTTTATTTCTTGACGGTGGAGTATAACCGCGTGGGCGCTGACACCCATATCACCCCGCGTGAGATCATCCGCGACTTCATAGAGCTGATCAACATCCTGCACCAGAACCCGGAGAAGAGCCTGCAGGATATCCTTGGCAGCAACAGCTTTGAGATGGCTAAAGGCGGGCTTTCCGACGAGGACGTCCACGCTGAGTTCGAGGAGTTCGAGATCTAGGGAAGTGGGCGCACTGAAACCCCTGGTAAGCAACAGCAGCAGGCTTGGAAGGATAGCAAGATGAATAATAAAGACGCATTCGAGAGGCTGGCGCCCTATATCCAGGACTTCATCTACCTCAACCAGTGGGAGGAGCTGCGCGGCATCCAGGTAGCGGCCTGCGAGGTCATCTTCGACACCGACGACAACCTCCTGCTCTCCTCTGGCACTGCCTCAGGCAAGACCGAGGCGGCCTTCCTGCCGGTGCTGACCGAGCTCTACCAAAAGCCGTCCTCCTCGGTAGGCGTGCTGTACATCTCACCCTTGAAGGCGCTGATAAACGACCAGTTCAAGCGCCTGGAACAGCTGTTATTGGACGCGCACTTCCCCGTCACAAAATGGCACGGCGACGCCTCGCAGACCAAGAAGGACGAGCTGATCAAACACCCCGCAGGCCTTTTGCAGATAACGCCGGAATCCCTGGAGAGCCTGCTCACCAACAAGCGCGGCGCCTGTCTCAGCCTCTTCTCAGACCTGCGCTTCATCATCATCGACGAGGTGCACCACTTCATGCGTGACGTGCGCGGCATCCAGCTGCTCTGCCTGCTGGAGCGCCTGCAGAACCTGACAGGGGTAAACCCCCGGCGAATAGGCCTCTCCGCGACCCTGGGCGACGTCAGCCTCGCGCAGGACTGGCTGAGCACCGGCAGCGACCGGCGCTGCGCTGCACCCATAATCGACGAAGGCAAGAAGCGCATCAGACTCTACATCGAGCGCTTCGCCAACCTCATCGAGGAGCGCGACCTGGTGGAGCGGGACACCAGCGGCAACGTGGTCAAGGTCAGTACCGGGGACAGCGGTTACACGGAGCTCTATGACTACCTCTTCCGCATGACGCTGGACAAGAAGACCATCATCTTCACCAACAGCCGCGAGGAGACCGAGATGGTCATGGCCAACCTGCGGGAGATCGCCCTGAGGAACAAGGCGCCTGACGTCTACCGCGTGCACCACGGCAACGTCTCTGCCCTGATCCGCGAGGCCACCGAGGATGAGATGAAGTCCGCTGACGAGAAGATCGTCACCGGCGCCACGGTGACGCTTGAGCTTGGCATCGACATAGGCTCGCTCGACCAGGCAGTGCAGATAGGCGCACCGCTCACTGTATCGAGCTTTGCCCAGCGGCTGGGGCGCTGTGGGAGGCGTGGCCAGGTGCCACAGCTGCTCTTCACCTTTGTGGAGGACCTGGTTATCAACGCTGCCGACACACTTGGCCCCATCAACTGGGAGTTCCTGCGTATCATCGCCATCATAGAGCTCTATACCAAAGACCACTGGTTGGAGCCTATCCCTCCCAGGCGGCATGCCTACAACCTGCTCTACCATCAGACCTTAAGCCACCTGAAGAGCGCAGGTGAGCTCAGTGCACCCGCGTTGGCATCAGCGCTGCTGAGCCTGGGCTGTTTTAAGGACATCCCCCAGGAGGACTACAGACAGCTGCTGGGCTCCATGATCGAGAACGACCAGCTTGAGCGGACGGAGCGTGACGGCATCATCATAGGCCGACAGGGCGAGAAGCAGGTAAATAGCCATAAGTTCCTGACGGTCTTCATGACACCGGAGTACCTGCTGGTCAAAGATGAGAACAAGACGATAGGCACGGTGGACAAAGTCTACCCGGTGGGCACACGCTTTGCGCTTGCTGGTTTGACCTGGGAGACCATCGAGGTCAATGTCAAGAGCAAGGTCATCTTTGTCAAGAAGGTGCCCGGTATTTCCGTGGTGGATTGGGACATGGACTTCGAGGTAGAGCTGCATACGGTTCTGGTACAGAAGATCCGCTCCATCCTGGAAAGCGACGAGGCCTACCCCTACCTGAGCGAGCGCTGCCACGAGCGCCTGGGGGAGATCAAGTATATCGCCTGCAACAGCGGCATCCTTGAGAACCTGGTGACTCCGCTGGCTGAGAAGCGCTTCGCGGTCTTTCCCTGGGTGGGCACCCGACAGCTGATGACGTTGCACTATGCGCTTTTACAAAGAGGCATCAAGAACAAGCTGCCCTGGATCACCAGTATCTACCTGGAGGTGCAGTACAACGGGACGGCCGAGGAGCTGGAGGCCATCATGCGGGACCTCCTGCACTCAGAGATCGACCTCAACAGCCTGCCACTGCCGAATAACGCCCAAGTCATGGGCAAGTACAACGAGTTCATCCCGCCAAGCCTGTTGCGTAAGCAGTTTGTGGAGGACTACCTGGATCTGGAAGGTTTACGCGAAGCACTGGGGTGAGGCCCGCCCTTATCGTCACATGACAAAACGGACCGTCCCCTTTGTCATGATGACAAAAGGGACCGTCCCCTTTGTCACCTTTTGTCATAATACTTTGGGGTGAGGGTCTGTGATGCCCCTCTAACCAAAACGTCTTAAGCATCCCGCTGAATCAGCAGCTTCCACCCGGAATTCTAAACAAGACGCCCTATATCATATTCAAATATTCCCTCTATACTAGACCTGGTTCTTGACACATATCAAGGATCAGAATGGGATAAGGGATTGAAAGGAGTTTTTATGGGTAGGAAGACAGACTTATCAAGACGGGATTTCCTTAAAGGCGCTGCCCTGGGAACGGGCGTCGTCGGCGCTGCCTCAGCTGGTTTGCTCGCTGGCTGTACGCCGTCAGGAGGTGGAAGCTCGACACCACCGCCTCCTTCAGAAGGGCCTAAGGCGCAGAGTTTTCCCGGCATCCTCGACGAGAATGACTTTGCAGACTCGCTACTCGAGCTTGACCCGATCACAGACTTCATCGACGAGAAGACCTTCGACGTTGTTGTCATCGGCGCAGGGACCGCGGGCCTGCCAGCGCTTCTCACCGCACTTGAGGAGGGCGCAACCGCCTGCTGCCTCCAGAAGGAGGATTCTGCAATCTCTCAGGGTAACGGATGTGGGGCCGTTATCAAGGAGATCTCCGATGAGATCGGCATTCAGAAGTGGATGCAAGGCTATCGTGCAAGCAATGGTTATCGGATGAACATGGACCTCTTCCAGTTCTTTGCCGACTACTCAGGAGAGACCTTGTGCTGGACGGATAAGATCGCTGAGGAGATAGGCTTTCCCGCCGACTCCCATTCCGTCTCCGGCTCGGTTGAGTATGCTGATGGCGGCAGGGTTGCCTATGCCATGCATAGCTTTGGCCCCAAACCTCTCAGCATGAAGGAACTGGTTGAGAAGATGGCTGATCTCGCCGTTTCCAGGGGAGCAGAGATCTTCTACAAGACCCCGGGCGTGCAGCTCATCCAAGGTGACGACGGCAGAGCCATTGGTGTTGTGGGAAAGAGCGAGGATGGCTACATCAAACTCAACGCCACCAAGGCAGTCATAGTTGCCACGGGCGACTATCAGAACAACGACAGCATGATTTTGAAGTACATTCCAGATACCTTCCGTTTTGCTCGTAAGCAATATAACAAGACGGGCGAGGGTCATCTGATGTGCATGCTCGCCGGCGGGCAGATGGCAAGAGTCGGTCACTGCAAGCAGATGCACGACATGGACTCTGGAGGCACCTTCTTTGCGAACATACCGCTGGTAGCGCTTGATGACAACGGCAGACGCTTCATGAATGAGAACGTGCCCATGACACAGTGGAACAACTCACTCGCCAACCTCTACGACCAGGATGACCCAGGCGTCTTCTATCGTATCTATGACGGGGCGTATGAGGAGAAGATCCCAACTTGGGGCAACTTCCGTCCGCCAGCGCCTAAGGCGATGGAGAACTACATCCCCGAGCTTACTACAGGACAAGGTGTGCACAAGGCGCTCATCGACACCCACAGAGCAGACACACTTGAGGAGCTCGCGAATATCGTCGGTCTTGACTACAACAAGATGAAAGCGGGCATCGACCGCTACAACAGTCTGTGTGATTCAGGCGATGACGTTGATTTCGGACGCCCGGCAGCCCAGATGACAAAGATCGATACCCCTCCGTTCTGGTGCATCAAGTCGTGGATACGGCTTACCGCTATCAACGCCGGTATCCAGGTCGACGAGCACTATCAGGTCATCGATGCCGACCGTAAACCCATCCCCGGGCTCTTTGCCGTGGGAACCACCGGTGGCGGCCCCTGCTGTGGCACCGACTGGACCATGGGTGGCGGGACCTCCATTGGCCACTGCATGACTTCTGGACGCTACGCGACCATCTTCGCGCTCACCGGCGGCCTGAAGCCGTCGAAGCCGGTTGCCTGGGATGAGGTCGCACCCCTCTATATCGATGTAACCGATCCCAACGCGGTGTTCGCCAAATAGCAGACCTCTGCGTCTCTTGGCAGAATCATCAAAGGCGGCCCGTCCTCACCGGATGGGCCGCCTTTCTTCAGCGCTTTCCCTTATGCCTTAGTACGTGCGCACCTCGCTGTAGGGTGTCTTCTCCATCTCTTCCCGTATGCTGAGCATGCTGTCGGCGTATTCCTGCGCGACTTCTGCGGGCAGCATCTTTATCGCAGTCATCAGGCCCTGCGCCTGGAGCGTCTCCTGCAGCTTCTTAACGTCCACATCGCGGACCTTCACGCCGTCTCTCACGGCTAGCGCGGCGGCCGTCCCTGAGACCTCGCCTGTGCTGATGCAGGTGGGCTGGTCGACAATCGACGCACAGGAGATCGCGTCAGCAGAGATGTTGAAGCCACCTGCCATCAGATTGTCTATGTCCTTTGAGTAGAAGGCACGATAAGGGATCTCATGTAGCGGGCAGTCAAAGCGCCTGAAATCAGCGTTATCCAGGATCCAGGACGCAATGACCACTGAGTCCTCGTATTCTGCGCCCTCGAACATATCCTCCATGGACATGACCCAGTCACCTTCCAGGCGCGTGCCCCAAAGGCCGGTCTCATCAGGGGTCGCGTCTACTTCAGACGCGGCAAAGCCCTTGACGTTCTTCTTGAGGTACTCGGCGGCAGCCCAGACATGCTCCCGCATGTTGACCTCGATCTGGGAGATCGACTCGATATCATAATTACCTGCTTTGATGTCAAAGGCATCCAGTGAGGTGCTCACAGACAACCAATCCAGAAAGCGCATCCTCTGCCCCGAGTCCAGGTAGCCAAAGAAGAACACCTCGTTCTTGTCAAAGGTGAAGTCCCCCCGCTCCTTGGCCTCCTGGAGGTACTTCTGTCCTCCCATGAAGGTCCAGGGCCAATACTTGACACCACCATAGCCCTTGGGTGATACCAGGTGCTTTGTGGGATCCGAGAAGTACTCGTCGTCTGCGGCGAGCAGCGCATTGAGCTCGGGGTAGTTGATGCCACGCAACACATGGCAGAAGACCACCGGTTGCAGCTCGATGGGCACCAGTATGCTCGCACCGGAACGCACTCCTACGGTGGCCAACCGCGTGCAATCGATCACTACCTTGCCTTTGATAGCGAACCTGCCGGCAATGCTGTCACAGATGATGCCGGTGATGACACCGTCCTCTATGAGCGAATCCGTGTAGCTGGTGCGCAGCAGCAGCTTGACGCCGGCGTCCAGTACCATGTTCTGCAACAGCCACTTGTACTCTTCCTTATCGTAGGGAATAGCCATGGTCGAGTTCTCAAGCACGCAGCCTCGTTCGATGAGCCTGCCGACAAGTTCGGCGTAGATGCCCCCACGCACGTTTCGGTCGCTATTCATGTAGACCGAGACCAGCCCATGCGCCGCGAGGCCTCCCAGATGGTTGCTTTGCTCGACAAGTATGACTTGTGCGCCATTACGGGCAGCGGCAATAGCCGCGCCGATACCGCCGGAGCCGCCGCCCACCACAATGACGTCTGTCTCGAACTTGATGGGGATATCCGGCACTTGCAGGGTTACCGTACTTAGAGCATTCTCCATGATGAAACCTCCTGATCGATAGCGTTTTCTCGTGACAGGGAACCGGAAGTAGAAGTGCGTTTGGTCAGACAGTATCCTTTGGCTGGTACTTGTTCTCGTAGTTGTCCTGCATCAGTCGGACCAGTCGCCAGACAGTCTCGTTATAGGGTGTGGGGATGCCATGTTTCTCCCCTTCTCTCACGATGACCCCGTTGATGAAATCGATCTCGGTCTTACGCTTCTGGACAGAGTCGAACAAGGCTGAGACATAGTGGAAGGCCTCCACCTTGTCACGGTCATAGACGTAGCCCTCCTCCCGCTCCTTCCAGTGCTTGGAGAGATCTATCTCGATGCCCTTGGCATGCGCCACCTCGCAGAGCTCCCGGGCCAGCTCTCCTAGGATCACCCATCCGTCAGGATGGTTCTGGATATCCTCGTTGGCGATCTGGGTCAATGCAGCAATCCCATTGGTCATGACGTTGTTGCACAGCTTGTCCCAGATGAACCTCTCGGTATCCTCGCTGAACTTGGTCAGCATGCCGCCCTCGGTCAACAGCTGCTCCATCTCCTCGAATACCGGGCGTAGACGCGAATCAAGTTTGACCGGCGAATAGTAGATACCTATGGGACTGCTTTTAAAGCAGGTGTTGCCAAAGATCCTTCCGGGGCCGGTCACGTTTGCGAAGCACTTCAGCACGCCAAAACCCAGCTGCTCCTCCGCAAAGTACTTCGCCAGGATGTCCACACTTCCAACCCCGTTTTGAAGGGCGAGAACGGCGGTGTCCTCTGTGAAGAGCGCCTGGTTGGACTCGATGGCAGTCTCGATATCCACACATTTCACCAAAACTATCACCAGGTCGCATGCTCCGACCTCAGTGGCTTCTGTCACAGCGCTGTCCACAAAGACGGTAATCGGCTCGGGCTGGTCCAACAGGTCCATGATGACGCCATTCTCCCTGATGGCCTTCATATGCTCCTCAAAGATATCGACGAAATGTACCTCTCCCCCACCCTTCTTGATATGCGCTCCAACCAGCGAGCCCATTGCTCCAGCACCCAGAATCGCAGTTTTCATCGTGATAACCTCCGTTTCCCTTTCTTTGCAAAACCATCGCGTAAACAGATGCTTTATTATGTAGTAGATTCAGTATAGCTTGAGCAAAACCAGATGTGCTGTCAACCAACTTCGGGCATTTGTTTTGGCTGCTTACTCCAGCAGAAACCAGGTTATCCGACGGGCGCTCCGGTGATGGTTCTTGATGAATGGAGGGGCTCCCCATGAGTGACCAAGATGATCGGATCCCAGAATACACAGCAGCAGATGCGCTCAATGATGCGCTTGTCCAAGCCGGGGTCTCCTATATCTTCCTGAACTCCGGAACCGACTATCCGGCGATCATCGAAAGCTGGGCCAAGTCCGAGGCCTTGGGCCGCTCCAAGCCGGAGATCATAATCAGCCCCCACGAGACGGTGGCGATAAGCGCCGCCCAGGGCTTCGCCCAAGTCACCGGGCGCCCACAGGCCGTGTTCGTCCATGTGGATGTTGGCACACAGAACCTCGGTGGCGCACTCCATAACGCCTACCGTTGCAGAACGCCGGTATTCATACTGGCTGGTCTCTCCCCCTACACCATCGAGGGCGAGCAGAAGGGCAGCAGGAGCGCATTCATCCAGTTCATCCAGAATGCCGAGGACCAGGCGGGGATTGTCCGAGGATACACCAAGATGAACTGCGAGCTGAAAAGCGGTAAGAACACACAGCAGATGGTATACCGGGCGCTGCAGATAGCGGACAGCGAGCCTAAGGGACCAGTCTATATAATGGCCACACGAGAAGCGCTGGCAGAAGAGGGACGCGAAAGCAACGCAAGACTGGATCTCTGGTCTCCTATCGCCCCCCTGGGCCTCGATGGGGAGTCCGTCAACCTACTGGCTGATGCCCTGGCCCATGCGCAGAACCCCTTGATCATCACATCCTACCTGGGGAGGAACCCTGAAGCTGTCAGTGAGTTGGTCGATCTGTGCGAGAGATTGGCGATCAGGGTGGTCGAGGCCAACCCGGTCTACATGAACTTCCCCACTGACCACCCCCTGCACTGCGGAAATACAGCGCAGCCCCTGCTCAAAGACGCTGACCTCATCCTGGTCATCGACTGTGACCTGCCCTGGATGCCTGCTTCAGCAAAGCTCAGGGAGGACTGCCGCGTATTCTATCTGGATATCGACCCTCTCAAGGAGTCGATTCCCGTCTGGTACATTCCCTCTGAACGCTTCATGAAAGCGGACTCCTGTACCGCTCTCAGACAGCTGAATACCTGCTTCGCTCCCAAAGCGACATCACTTGATGAGGCCTTGGTTGTGGAGCGCTACGACCGCGCCGAAAGACAGTTGGCGACAAGACTTGAGCAGCGTACGGCTGCCAGGCAGCAACAACCGCAGATCACCGCCGAGTACCTCTCAGCCTGCGTGCAGGAAGTCATAGATGAAGACACCCTCCTGCTCTGCGAAGCCATCACCAGCACCAACGCGATCATCAAGCAGATACCTCGCTCAAAGCCCGGTACCTTCTTCGACTCTGGGGGAAGCTCGCTGGGATGGTTTGGCGGCGCTGCCATAGGTATGAAGCTCGCAGACCCCAAGAAGGATGTGGTCGCCTTGGTAAGCGATGGTGTCTACATCTTCTCCTGCCCTACGGCTGTCTATTGGATGGCTCGCAGATACCAGACCCCCTTCCTGACAGTCATCTATAACAATCAGGGTTGGAACGCCCCCAGGGTGGCGACAAAAGGCCAACATCCTGACGGTTACGCCGTCAAGGCAAACAGCTTTTGGTCAAGCTTCGACCCGCCTGCCAGATTGGACCTGGTAGCAGAAGCTGCTGGCGGCGCCTTTGCTCGCACCGTGGAAGCCCCTGAGGACCTGCTACCAGCGTTGCAGGAAGGCAGGGCGGCAGTTAAGGCCGGTAGACCAGCAGTGATCAATGTCTTGTTGCCTCCGGTGTAACGACACTCTTCCCCGTCAGCACGGCGCTAACATAGCCAGAATCACAGGAGAGGAAGGATCAGGCATATGAACAAGGTCAGGGTTTCGATGGATCAACTTTCCAGGATTGCGACCAAGCTCTTCCTGGCGATGGGTTATAACGAGAAGGAAGCGGCTTATGCCACTGACGTCTTGGTGGAAACGGATCGCAGGGGCATAGACTCCCACGGCATGGCCCGTTTGCCCTTCTATTATCGTACGGTATTCACCACAGAGAAGGTGAAGAAGGACGCAGAGCTGATAATCCTTAGAGACGAACCTCCCTATCTCATGGTGGACGCCGACCACGGTCTGGGTATCATCATGGCTCCACAGGCGGTAGAGCTCGCCATTGCTAAAGCGAAGGAGAATGGATGCTGTGTCATGGGAATCCAGAACAGCAATCATTTTGCCGCTGCAGGCGTCTATGCAGCGAAGTGTGTGAATGAGGGCTTCATCACGCTGGTGAGCTCTAATTCTCCTGGCATCCTCACACCGGTCGGCGGAGCGGGAAGGATCCTGGGGAACAGCCCCTGGTCACTCGCGGTCCCTGGCGGTAATCGCCACCCACATCCGGTGATGTTCGATATGGCAACCAGCGAAGTTGCCCTGGGTAAGGTCCAGATAGCCATACGTGGAGAGAAGGAGGTCCCTCAAGGTTGGGGGGTCGACAAGGATGGGGCGCCGGCAACCGATCCAAATCTGATCTTCAACGGAGGGAGCCTCCTGCCCTTTGGGGGGATAAAAGGCTATTGTCTGACCGTCATGATAGAGATCCTCAGCTCCATGCTCACCTTCTCTTCGTATGGGAACGGCAAGAATATGTCGCCCGGAATAGACAATACCAGTCATTTTGTCCTGCTCCTGGATCCAGCGCGCTTTGGTGACCTGGAGACCTATAGAGAGAGCATCGACGTGTACGTTGACAGCATCAAGAACGCTCCCCTTGCAGCCGGTGTGGAAGAGATCATCGTACCTGGTGAGCTGGAGGTCCGCGCGATCGAAGAGCGTTCAAAGAACGGGATGGAGTTGAATGAGACGATAGTCGCATCCCTTGTCGATACAGCTCTAAAGCTCGGGCAGCTGGTTGAGGGACAAGGATTCGATGCCATGCTAGCCTGGTAGAAGCAGTCTTCTCGCAGAAGGCAAGCTGGAAACCGGGAGTCTGGAGTACGGATGGCAGAAAGCGCAAGACTCATATGCAGCCACTGTGGCGTCATGCTTGTTGAAGCAGAGGTGACGCTTCGTTACCTGGGATATGAGTTCAAGAAGAGCGTCCCCAGATGCCCTGAGTGCGGAGAGGCCTATCTGGACGAAGCCCTTGTGCGCGGACAGATGGCAGAGGTTGAGCAGGCTGTGGAGGATAAATAGGGCTCGCTGGGAGGGCTTTTTTGTGGGCCAGAGG
>WRHL01000052.1 GCA_009783245.1 Coriobacteriia bacterium | reverse complement strand
CATCCGCCGATTGAGGACAGAAGGGGACGGACTTGACAAGGGGGACGGTCCCTTTTGTCATATTGCTTTTTAACAATATGACAAAAGGGACCGTCCCCCTTGTCAAGTCCGTCCCCCTGTCCCACTTGTACCGTCCCTTCTGTCCCAAAACGTACCGACCCCCTGTCACACTCACAAAATCACACAGCCTTGTCCCCGAATGCACAGAATCTGTGTTTTTATTAGTGACAGCTGTTTGTGGATATCCATACGACAAGAAGGAATGAGCTTGCTGGACGTTTTGGAGATACGGGCATGCCGGCGCGGCGACGAGGACGCTCTTGGCCGCATCATTGACAAATACGCAGCCTATGTGTGCGCGGTGATACGTCGTGTTTTAGGTAACCGCATGGCGCATGAGGATGTTGAGGAGCTTGCGTCTGACGTGTTTTATGCCTTCTGGCAAAACGCAGACAAGGCGGATGGCCAGAAGCTGAGGGCCTATCTGGGCAGTATCGCCCGGAACAAGGCTATCAACAGACTGCGGCAGTACCACGAGGACCTGCACTTTGAGGACGACTGGATCTCTCTCCCTGCGCCATCTTTGGAAGGCGAGCAGGCTGAGCGCGAGCAACGTGCGCTGGTGCGCAAAGCCGTGCTGGGCATGGAGGAGACCGACCGCAGGATCTTTTTGCTCCACTATTATGACTGCCGTTCGGTGACTGACATCGCGGCGGAGCTGGACATGAGCGGCGAGGCGGTTAAGAAGCGCCTGAGTCGCGGGCGTGTCAAGCTGCAAAACCAACTGAACAGAGGAGGCGATGGCAATGGAGAAGCGGATATCAGAGCTGCTGGGCAGTGCGCTGACTCCTGACGTAAAACTTGAGCTGGGCGAGGGCCTGGATGCTGCCTCCGCACAGAGGATAAAGGAGTTGACCATGAGTAAAGTAGAACGTAGCGCGGCCTTAGCGGCCCCCCAGAGGCGGCGCACAACCCGGCGGGTGCTGGCACCGGTGCTGGCCTGCGTGATTGCCCTGTTTGCCATGACCACGGTTGCCTATGCGACAAATGCCTTTGGTATGCGTGACAACCTGCGGGAATTCTTTGCAGGTGCAGAGACTGAATTGAGCATCGATGACCTTGATTTGTTGGTCCAGGTAGGAGGAAGCAACCTGCCGCCTGCCATCACTGTGAATGGCACAACGGTCACACCCATCGCAGCCATTGCCGGCGAGGATTACTACTATCTGGCACTGCGGATCGACGCGCCAGAAGGCGTGCAGATCAAACGCGAGGAGACCGCGTGGGGGCCCGCCTATTATCAGGTGTGGGGGCCAGATGGTGACACCGGGCTGTCGCTGCTGTATCCAGATGGAAGCCCGATTCCCCTCAACGCGGGGGTCTCAACCTCCTTCCAGGATGATGTCCAAGGCGACAACTCGCTGGTAGTGGTTATCGAGTTCGATGCATCGCACAATCCCCGCCACTCCGGCGATGCGGCTTTCAATGACGGCGACCCCAAGATCCTGACCCTCCACGGCCTGTGGCTGCAGAGCCCGGACAAGACGTACACGCAGATCATCGAGGGTGTGTGGGAGTTCGACATCGGCAGCTACTTCACCAATGCGGGCTAGGAGTGACGGGTAGCAGGCAAAACATAGGTGACGATAAGATAGGAGTCGATGCCTTGTCTCATTCAGGTGAGACAGGGCATCGACTTATGGTAAGAGAGTGCGAACTCATGGATGCGAGGTGGGTTTATCGTACCGGAACTACCCCGCTGATCTTTTCAGGGAATTCGCTTTTAGTATCCGTCATAAAAACGTAGCTTGACCCATCCACGGTGGTGACGGTAGTGGTATATGCGGGGTTCAAAAAGTTACCGTTTTTGCCGGTGAGCCCCGTGATGAGCGACAGATTGATGTCCACATAAGCCCGCATCAGCTTGTCGCCAGCCAGCTTGCCCATGCCCGCACCCAGGGCGCTTCCAACCAGACCGCCAGCCGCTCGCCCGCTGTTCATCATGGTTGCCATATAGTCATCAACCGCCACCAGGCGCGTGTTTGTGATGATTAGCTGGCATGCGGGTTTGTTCGCCTTGCTCTTCTTGAACCAGCCACCACCTTTGAACAGCACGGTTTCCAACTGGTTCGAATTGCAGACAGGGCAAACGGTCTCGCCCTCACTCAGTTTCTTGTCACAGACAATACACTTCATAATAGCACCCCTCCTATACGTTTTTCCTATTGCTGAATTGTACAACAGATAGCGAGTTAAAGGTGACTAAATCACTCTCATTTTTGCATAAAATAGGAAATTTTTCGTATCCTTTTTGCTAAAGACCCTATAAATCGAAGCGGAAAGGAATTAGAATAGGATATACGTTTTCTGAGGGGGGGAGAAGGCTCTCACCACAGGGGGGGTGAGAGCCTTAAGCAATCAAGTATCGGAGCCAAACAGAATGGGGAGAAAAATGAAGACTCAGAAAACGAAGTTATCGGTGCTTGTCGTCAGCATATTGCTACTCGCAATGCTCCTGCCTGTTGCAGCCTTCGCGGCACAGGGGGACAACGACTTCAACGGCAACAAAGCGCCCGTCATCACCGCAGAGAACAAGATTACCGGCACTGTCCCAGCGTACGACAAGTACGTCGCCACGCCCTCAAGCACCAACCTGCAGAACAGCACCACAATAACCATCACCATCAAAGGCTACGATAATAACGGCGTCGGCGGCCAGACCGTAGCCCTGGCCTCTGTGAAACTCAAGCAGAACGGCACCCAGACCGTCATCATCGGTGACTACACCATTTCTGTGGCAGTCAACCAGAACAACAAGATCACCGGCTGCACGGTGATTGGCGCACCGATAGTGGTTCCCGACCCACCAGATAGGCCCATTGTATAGCTGATCAGCGGTTATTACAGCAAACACGCAGATAGCCCCGATTCCGGGGCTATCTTGCTTTTCGATTAAGTGGTGGTGGGCCGTGAGGGATTCGAACCCGCGACCTTGGGATTAAGAGTCCCCTGCTCTACCAACTGAGCTAACGGCCCACAAAAAACAGCCTGAGAAGTGTACCACATTAGCAGGTGAAGCAATATGTGTACAATGGAATCGTCGATTATCGGGCCATGGGCGGGAGACGACTATGATAAACGCGGTACAAAGCCACTTCGATGAGCGGGCAAGCTATTACGACGACTACAGAAGGCACATGATCCCCAACTTCGATGAGTACTACAGTATTGGGGTCGACGCACTGGCCTGCACAAAGGCTGATCCGCGCGTTCTTGACCTGGGTAGTGGCACGGGGCTATCCACCCTTTACCTCCTCAAACGCTTCCCCTCTGCACGCGTGACCCTGTTCGACTTCTCAGAGGAGATGCTGTCCGTTGCCCGCGAGCGCTTCAGGGACAACCCCAGCATCGACTTTGTCATAGGAGACTACCGGTCAATCGCGCTGACTGGGCCCTTCGATGTGGTGATCTCGGGGCTTTCCATCCATCACCTCAGCTTTACCGAGAAGCAGGAGCTGACCAATAAAGTCTATGACCTGCTCGTCCCCGCAGGGGAGTTCCTGAACACCGATCTGGCAAGGGGAGAGAACAAGCCGCTTGAACAGGAGATGCACCGCAGGCTGGAAGGTTTCATGCGTGAGAACATGAGTGAAGACCAGATACAGCGATTCAAAGACAGCCAGGACATGGATATCCCCGTCTCGATTGCCGAGCATTTCGAACTCATGGGAAAGGCGGGCTTTAGAACCGTCGACTGTCTCTATCGCTACTGGATATACGGCGTGTTCTACGGACAAAAGTAAAGGCCCGTCAAAGACAGGACCTTATCGTTGATTTGGGGTGGATGATCGGACTCGAACCGACGACCTCCAGGGCCACAACCTAGCACTCTAACCAACTGAGCTACACCCACCATATCCGCATATGCGCGAGGAGAGAGTATAGCAGATTTTACAGCGCCAGGTTTGGCGCCCCAGCATTCCTGGTGTTCTAACGCTCCTGCCCCACAAAGAATACCGCAATGGTGCCTGGCCCACAGTGTGAACCTATCACGGAGCCTATGGAGCTTGTGATTATCGTCTTGGTACCAAAACGCTTTTTGAGCTGCTCCTTGATCTCCTCCGCAGTAGCAAGACAGTCGGCATGTGAGATGAATATGGGGTTGTTCGTTGGGTCATCAGCACGTTTTGTGACACTGTCGACAAGCATCTGCAGTGACTTCTTATGCCCTCTCACTACCTTGTTGACGATGAGATGCCCCAGCTTGTCCATGGTGAT
The DNA here is from genome assembly GCA_009783245.1 of Coriobacteriia bacterium. Taxonomy (GTDB): domain Bacteria; phylum Actinomycetota; class Coriobacteriia; order Coriobacteriales; family UBA8131; genus WRHL01. The sequence goes on along the minus strand of WRHL01000052.1, from coordinate 11,255 downwards.
GATGGGTTTGATGGAGAGCATGTTGCCAAAGACTGATGCCGGCGCATTGAGGCGCCCGCTTCGCTTGAGGAATTGGAGGTCATCAAGGGTGACCCAGCCGTTCACCTTTGTCCGAACGGACATCATGTAGGAAACAAGCTTGTCGTAAGTTATTCCTGCCTTTCTTTTCTGAGCGGCCAGGTAGAGGTAGAGCCCCTCGCCCATAGAGGCAACCGTGGAATCAATGACGGTTACCTGCCGCCCTGGGTACGTGTCAAGCAGCTTCTTGGCCGCATTCGCGGCTTGATGGTAGGTACCGCTGATACCGCTGGACAAGGCGAGGAAGACAATGTCTTTCCCCGCCTTGAGATATTGCTGGAAGAACTCCATGAAACGATACTCACTCACCTGTGAGGTAGTGATCACCTTGCCTGAGCGCAGAAGCTCATAGAACTCCTTTGCGCTGTGCGAAACCCTACCGCTCTCGGAGACGCCCTCCCATCTATCATCATAATCCACACCGTCAACTATATAGGTCAACGGTACAAGGGCTACGTCCAATTCCTCGGCCAATCCCGGCGGCAAGTCCGTTGTAGAGTCAGACAATAAGACGTAGTCGCTCATGTAGTCACCTCGCGGTTTTCAGGGAGCTGCTATTACCATACACAGACAGTATAGGGCTTACCGCTGATACAGACCGGGAAAGTTAAGGGTTTTTGAGTATTATTCCGCCTCTTCTTCCTTGTGTTTCCTTTGACGCCTGCTTTTCTGTAGCAATACAAAGCCAGCAATCAAAGCTATAGGCACAGCGCCAAGCAGGAGCGCCTGGTCACCAGTACGCGGGAAAGCGCCTGGACGCTGGGGAGGATTCCGCACCGGTATCGGCTCCCAGACAAGTCCGTTGCTTTCTGTGGGGAACATGAATGGTTCGATTACCCGGGTCTCAACCGCGTCAATATCATTGTCAGTCAAGACCCCGTTGTTACGGGTGATATCAGCAGAGACCGACCCCCTCATCACCGTCTCATCACCCATCTCAGATAGCGGCCTCAGACCCTCTGTGGCGACAACCGAATACCACCAATCCTCAAGAAGGGTCTCGGGGTCAACACTTATGAGCGCAATGCTATCCGATGATTTGATGGTGTGCGGATCCTCTTCTATCTGCCAGCCATTACCGGTAAAGAAACCCGTGTCTACGCCGCCAAAAACGATCTTCAGCCCGATGATGTACTCGCCTTCCTGGAGGTTCAGGTCTGCAACATCCAGCCTTGACTGATGTGTCGTTGGCAGCTCCTCTGCCCATATCCGCCAGCCCGGCTCGTTTGAATAGACCATGTTCCTGCTTGGGTTATTGGGATTCTCTGGGTTTGCATGCAATGGGTTATAGCGAAAGACCACCGGCTCACTGGGATCGGTCATATTCGTCCGGTACAACACCGCCAGCTTATTATCGAAATCCATGCCAACAGGCGAGGTGCCTGTCCACAGGACGGTCATCCTGTAGCCCAGCGAAGTCACATAGGTCAGGTCATCGATAACTATGAACTCGTCTGCCCAGACGTTACTTGTCGAACGAGCGCCAAAACGATAGAGATACTCCTCGTGCCCCACATTGCTTCCAGTCCCCTCTTCAGAACCATTCAACCCTGATGAGGTGATGGCGATGGTCTTCTTGTAGACCTCGCAGGATATCTGGATGATCATATCCTCGAATAGCTGCGTTTCGCCTGTCGCGTATTTGTCGAGCGTAACAAAACGGTCACCGCCGCCGCTTTCCTCATAGCTTGCATAATTTGGGTCAGGACAGGTCTCAACAAGCAGATAGTACCCAAAAGTCAGCTCTTTAAAGACCGCCTTTCCATCAGCGCCCGTGATGACTCTACCTACTTCAACCCAACCAGGCGTATCGGCTGTGATCAGTGAGGTGTCTGTGGTGATTTCACCGTCCTTCAGTGTGACGGGATATTGGAAGAGTGTGAACTCCGTGCCAGCGATCGGATCCTTTGTGACCATGTCTATCTTGGAAGGGGTGATGGTACCTTTCTTATAATCCTTTGCCTCGATGACCTTGAGCGCTGTGTCGCTCTCAATAGTGAAGAGGATCTCTTCTGGCAGACCCGATTCAGTGGGTAGCTGATATCCCGCCGGCGCCTTGGTCTCAACCAGTTTGTAAGACCCGACTTCCATGGGAGACACTTTAAAGCCACCGTCGGAGCCTGTGGTCCTCTCAGCGATCTTCTTCCAATCTCCTGCGCCAAGCTTGGATTCTCTATAAAGCACGAACTCCGCGCCACCTACCCGTTTCTTGGTATTAGCATCGACTTTTATCAATTCCAGGATATGCGGCTCCTCAAGAACGACGACGGCATTGAGCTGAGAGACCTTGTACAGTGTTGTATCAAGCTTTATCTGCTGCAAGTCAGGGGTGTTGGGGCTCGGCAGCAGATATCTTGCCGGAGCCTTGGTTTCCTGGATGAGGATCGTGCCCAAAGGAACACTGGGCTTGCCGGCGCTGTCCGTATACAAAGCATCACTCTTCGCAGCAACCAGATACTTGGCATCAAGGCTTGCCACACCGCCGACACCCGTCTCCAGCACCCAGGTCCTTGTTGGGTCGCCAGACGCAATCGCCTTCTCAGCGGTAGTGTAATAGCCGTCGTAGTAGCTGATGGTGAACTGTGCTCCCGCCAGACCTTGGCCCGTGGGGTCATCTACGCCATAGGCCTTGCCTGTTGTGCTATCGAGCTTCTGGACCAATACCCCAACAGGAGTGCTGGCTGGCATCTCATCGACCTCGAGTGTATAGATGGTGTCATTAAGATCGACGGTGTAGATGGTGGGATCCAATAAGTACCCCTCAGACGCGGTCAGTTCTTTGACATAGTACGTGGCCTGCGGCAGGCTGTCGCTTTTCGCATACCCACTCGCGTCGGTGGTGAGCAGGGTGATCCTGTCAGTATCGTTCAATGCGTCTGTAGAGCTTCCGTATACCCCATATTGGGCGCCTGCCAGGGAATACAGGTTGTTACCCGTGGTTATTGCAGGGTGCGCGTCCTTCTTCACCAGCTCGATGACGCCTTCAAGCTCCCATTGGATCGCCAACCAGGCGCCGCCAAGGTATTGGACACCATACACACCAACAGCTGGTTCGATGTCCGGCTCGATATAGTCTATCCAGTACCAGGCGATACCAAGCGTGGGGTTGATGGAGAAGAAGCTTGCATAGAGCGTGCCCGATCGATTGTCGGCGTTAGCGGAATCCCCCCAATTCGCAGCTCCTGGGCTCATACAGGGAATATAGCCGTTGGTACCGCTGCTGTCGCAGCCAAAGCTGACAACGGTGTATCCGCCATAAAGCGATATCGTCCCCGGGAAATCACCGATATAGGTCCAATCACAATACCAACCGGGTGTCAGAGTGAAACGGCCGCTTATCGATCCTGGCGCATCCCCCAGAGGTGTAAGCGGGGCGCCTCTTGCGACAACAGGGCCTCTGACACCTGCCTTTGTTTCGGCTATCTGCTCTTCCTCTTCCATCTCCCCATCGGTGGTTACGTCTTGCGGAAGCAGGGTTTCCTCTTCTTCGCCAGGCATGGTCTCTTCCTCATCAGGCGTTGCCTCTTCCTCAGCAGGGGTCGCCTCCTCTTCATCGGGCGCCACCTCTTCGTCGGGCGCCATCTCTTCTTCGCATCCCTGTTCCTCCTGCTCGAAAAGCTCCTCAAGCCCTTCGATGCTTTCCAGCTGCTCTTCGGCCTCATCGGCAAATGCCAACACAGCAAGAGCTGGCATCATACTTATCGTCAATAACAGAGTCAGCGTTACCCGGACAAGGAAGCTGAGCCCGGCCCTTTCTCTTCTCCCCCGCAATGAAGCGTTCCTACGCATCGTAACCTCCTGTTTCCAACAGCGCGACCAAGCCGGGCGCACCTTCAATGATGGCGCCGGTGACTGCGCCAAAAACAATGCTGTTCATGTCGATCTGGATCACTGCCTTCAGTTCCTCCCTGGCGACGATCCCCTTGCGCCAGGTCACTATCAGTTCTCCTTGTTGGCTGGCAAGACGCGGTTTGAGCTCGATCACATACTGCGCCCGATCATAGAGGTTCACCGTGTCGGGGATCTCAAAGGCAGCCTCACCCGCTGTGACATTGACATGTTTTCTCAGCAGGACCTCCCTTGAGCCATCCATCATACGGACGAGCAACACGTTCTTTCTGAAGAACAGGAGCCAGAGCAGGAGCCATCCAAATGCAAGGATGGTGACCAGCGTGGTGGACGCATAGAGAGGTGTCATGCTTGTTGGCGTCGCAACAGGTATCTCCAGCGGGGACAACGCGGGCGATACGGATGGTATCGGCGTAGGTGCAGGCGCCGGCGCGGGTGCTGGCGCTACCGGCAGCGCAGCCGGCGGCTCAAGCTCGTAATGACCCGTAGCGATGTACTGGTTGATAATGGAAGCGATTTCGCCCGCATAGTAAGCAGTGACCTGGTAATGATGCAGCTCAAGCCAGCTTTCCTGTCCCCGATACGTCAAATACGCCGTGTAGTTGTTCGGCAGTCCCAAGGAATTGGTCCCCGCAACCTCATACTGTACAGACAGCAGGTTGAGCGTAGCCGTGCAGGTTGCCTCCGGCGTAGCATCAGACCTGATCTCGAAGTCCATTTGAAGGGGAAGTCTGACTACATCGTTGTCGGGCAGGTCCGTTATCGTATAGTCCTTATCGACCTGACCGGTGATGGATTCGTAGACACTTACCTCATCATAAGGATCGACAACCAACCCGATGTTGCCCACAAAGATCCCGTCCTCAATGTAGATGGAGGAAGGGAAGTAATCCGCGAGGCTGTTGATACCCTCCAGAGGTACTTCCATCTCGATCCGATGTGTATAGAATTGGGTTGGCCGCCAATAGGATCCATCCGTGACCGGCCCATCAACCGAGACAAGGCGATACCTGTTCCCCTCGTTATCAACCAGCGATTCCTCAATGGCCGGGGGTTCTTGGCCATCCTGGTATCGGTACTCCTTCTTGACTGTCTCAGGGGGACTGAGTGCGTCCTTGTCCTCTTCTGCTGCCAGCGCTTGCAGCGGCACGGAAAAGGCAAACAGCGCTGCGACAACAAGGATGAGGGCCTTCTTCTTACTACGTCTTGCTTTCATGGAATCACCTTTCTCTGATGACTTCAGGTAATTCCCCCCTCTGCAAATTCCCCCCCCCCTTGAGCAGACCAGAAAAACGCATTCAGGGTAGGGTTTACCCCAAATATGCTGGATTACCCTGCAGATGGGTATGCAAGGCACCCATGCCCAGGCGATTCTCCCAGGCAGTCCCCCTTATATTGCGCTATGATGTTTGGAGTACGTTTATAATACTATCATCGAGTAGTATTCCATATTGAATACTATAATACGATAATCGTATTGTGCAGTGTAATCGCTACCTGGTACCACTGTCAAGAGGAAGGTCTTGCTTAATGAGTACGCAAAATAACGAGAATCGAAATGATACTACGGTACTAACAAAAGATACAGAGAAAATAGCAAAATATCTGAAAAAATCTGAGACTTCTCAAACGCCGGCCGGAGACACTGATGTTCCTTACCTTGCGAAGTCCATTACCATACGCGAGGATCAATACATGGATATCACTTCCCTGGCGGCATATAACAAGCTCCTGCGCAAGAAACCTGACACGGTATCCGCGGTTGTCCGCGAAGCGCTGGATCACTACCTCTCCATAACCGATGACTCCTATCGCTCCTTTGCGCCTCACGCAAGAAGGGATTGACGCATCGTTTGAAAACTGAGTACTGACTAGTCCGGGGGGGCTACTGATGAAGCAGATAAAGGGGATTGACGCCAAGGGCTATGCCCTGTATGAGCTTGGTGAACGCGACCTCAACTATCTTGAGGGCCATGACTATCGCGTGGGCAACGTCTTGATCTTCGACACCAGCACCAAGGCGAAGCTGGGCCATGAGATCGGCCGCGCCAACAACCTGAAGGCGGCACAGGAGTTCCTGACCTCGCTTGCTGAGAGGGGCATCGAAGACCTTGTCTGCAAAAACCAGGAGCTCCAGGTATCCCTTGCAGAGAAATCGAAACGCATCAACGAGCTTTCCTTCCTCACCCTGCAAAATGACATCCAGCGCGAGGAGCTGATAAACGATCTGCGAGAGATCAGCAATACCGACCCAGTCAAAGCCCTGGCTGAGCTCGATAGCCTGAAGGTCAGGATACTTGAGCTCGAGACCCAGCTTACCGCTGAAAAGGACGCACGCGACAGCTTTGAAAGCGAGACGCTCCTCCTTTCAGCCGAGAAGAGCCTCCTGGAGCAGGAGCTCATCGAGACACAGACCTTGCTGCGTGCCCCCCAGAAGGCCGACTCCTTCAAACCCGCTTCCAATGACGATAAGGAGCTGGTTCTGACCAACTCCTCAGGTGGTGTCATCCGCATCTACCACGAATTCTCTCCCCTGCCCAAGAGTTCCATAAGAAAGAAGCTGTTCTCACAGAGCAGGCGCGTCATCTTTGTGCTGGTTGGCATTGTGGTACTCACCTACATCTTCTATCTGACCAGCGTGTTGGAAACCATGCGAGCCTCCGGCGTGGATGTGCAGCTGTATTCCGATGCAGTGCTGGAACGGATCAGGAGCCTGTTCGGCTTCTAGGCAGCAAGCAGCACAACGCCATCTTGCGCCAGCCCGGCTTTATTGCCCCATCCTGCAACCAGACCAGACCCTCACGTATTGAGGAAGCCCACCGGGTGGATGACATGCTCCTTGCGGATGTCAAGTGGGGTCATCTTCTCATCGCCCAGCGCAACAGCGCGCCGCACGATGTTGTTGCCAAAGCGCCGACGCAGCTCGTCGATGGTCGCGTCGAGCCGCTCAAGCGCAAAGCGCCTGTCCTCATCGCCAAACAGATCCAGCTGCACGGGCACGGCGGCATCAACCAGGTTGGCGGCGCGCACGCCCATGGTGCGGATGGGGTGTGAGCCGTCAAGCGGCTCATGGGCGCAGAGCAGCTCAAAGGCCGCCTGCGTGAGCTCGCTGGTGATGTTGGTTGGTCGCGGCAGCGGCGCCTGCCGTGTGTAGTAGCCCAGGTCGGCGGCATCGCGCGCGGTGATGCAGATGGTGCGGGCGCGCATACGCTGCTCACGCAGACGCTGCGCCACGGACTCCGCCAGCAGACTGACAAGTAGATGGGCGTCGCGCTTATCGTTGATATCATGAGGCGCGGTGAGCCCGTTGCCAATGGACTTGATGTCGTAGTCCACCGTGGAGGAGCTGGGGTCCAGCACTTTGACCGGCGTGACGTCCTCACCCCGGGCGAAGATCTGCAGCAGTGGGCCTATCTTGCCGAATTTGTTTATGAGCAGGCGCTCGTCCTCTTGCGCCAGATCGCCTATGGTGAAGACCGCTGAGGCGTTGAGCTTGCGTTTGGTGGCCCGCCCCACGTAGAGCAGGTCGGCCACCGGGGCCTTCCAGAGGACTTCGCGGTAGTTCTCCGGCGTGATGATGGTGATGGCGTCGGGTTTCTTGTAGTCGCTGCCGAACTTGGCATAGACCTTGTTCCAGCTCACGCCCACCGAGACGCTCACGCCCAGCTCCGCCTTGACACGCTCCGATATCTCGTGGGCGATGAGCTTGACCTCGCCGCCCCACAGATGTGCGCTGCCCGTCACGTCGAGCCAGGCCTCATCAGGGCCAAAGGGCTCCACCATATCGGTGTAGTCATAGTAGATAGTGCGGGCCATGCGACTGAACTTCATGTAGAGATGGTAGTCCGGCGGGATAGTCACCAGTTCCGGGCAGATCTGCCGCGCCTCTACCAGGCTCATGCCGGTGCGCACGCCCCAGCGCTTGGCCTTGAGGTTCTTGGCCAGCACAATGCCGTGGCGCATCTCCTCGTGGCCGCCCACCGCGACCGCCTTGTTCCGCAGCTCAGGGCGGTGCAGGCATTCCACCGCTGCGTAGAAGCAGTTCATGTCCACGTGCAGGATGCTGCGTTGTTGAAAGAGGTTCACCTGCCCACCGCCGCAGTCATTCGCCCACCACCGCAGTCACCGCTGGCATCGCAGTCACTCGCCTATCACCAGGGATTCCTCCTGCGCCAGTTTCTCCTCCACAAACCAGAGCGGGTCCTCAAAATAGAGGAAGGTTCGTGTGCCCTTGATCTCGCAGATATAGCGTATGCCGCTGCCGCCCACCTTGAGCGAGGCGGCACGGCGCATGTCGATCACCTGGTCAACATCAAAGCTGCGCCCGTCCTCCCAGATGATGGAAAGCGGCATGATCTTTCCGTCGGTCCCTGTACGCGTGACCACCTCAACGTAGCGTTTCTGCCTGCTTGCAATACCCTGCACCACCGCCAAAGTCCGCCCTTCAATAATCGAACGTTTGTTCGATTATTGTGCGCCTTGAAACGCCTTCCGTCAAGAGGGGGAAGCGGGGATTTAAAGCAGCAGCGATCAGCGTTGGTCAGCGTCGATCAACAGCGGACGGCAGCAGACAGAAGCGGTCAGCAGTCGAATATGTGGATGCAGTCGACACCGTGGTCTTCGCAGAGGTGCATGAGCTTCTCGTCAAGGGTGACCAGCGTAGCCCCGTTGCGCCGAGCCAGTGTGAGGTAGAGCATGTCGTACACGGAGTGCTTCAGCCTGAGCGCCTCATGATAGGCCTCGATGTAGTTCTCGTGGATGGGCGTGAAGCTGTTGATCAGGGCAACAGCATCTCGCATGAGCGTCATAGCCTCAGCGTTATCCATCAACTCTGCTCTTACATATTTGCTGAAGGCACTTGCAGCTTCAATGAAGAGCAGTTCTGAACTGAGTACCACCTCGCCCGGCTCAATCAGCAGGCGCAAAGAATCACCGTCAGAAGTTCCTTGGGCCATGTTCACAGCCGCATTGCAGTCGAGGACTATCATCGTGAATCCCTCAGCTCACGGATGATCTGTTGCGGCGTGGGAAATCCCTCCGGCGCCTCAAAGGGAGGCCGTGAATCTATCCGCTCAAAGACCTGCCGCCGCTGTTCGATGCGCTCAAGGCGCTCAAGGTCTGCGGCTCTCTGCTCCGCAGCCTCAAGCCTTTTTCCCTCTTTTGTAAGGTAGTCCTGAACGGCAACTATGGTCTGCTGCGCGATGCTGCGGTACTCGCGTTGCGCACAGATGCGCAGTTCCTCGTAAAGATGCTCCGGGAAATCCCGCACCTGTAATGCCGGCATAGCTTCCTCCCTGGTCTTCTTCCCATCAAAGGGGTATTGGGCAATCTGCATGTAGTATAGCATCATTATGCATGCGGATTGCTATACAGATACAGAATTGTACAGATACAGAATTCAGGTTTCGTTGATCCTTATTGGGTCGCCCGGTTCTACATCACCTGCTGCCGCAGGCTTATGCTGCTGCGGTCGATAAAGGCAAGCGGGTCGCCGTGCAGCCACTCCTCCAGCTCATCGCTGCGCAGGATCACCGGCATGCGGTCATGTACGCCGCGCAGGGAGTTGTTGGGCGCCGTTGTCATGATGGAAAAGCGCTCAGTCAGCACCGCCTCAGATGACGAGAAGGACTGGTAGATGCCAGCAGCAAAGAGCACCGGCTCATCCGGCAGGTCGAACAGATAGCGCTGGCGGTCGAGCGGCCCCCCGTGCTGCCACTCATAAAAGCCGCTCATGGGCACCACGCAGCGTCGCTGTGCCAGGCTGCCGCGCCAGAACGGCCGCTCAGGGGCAGTCTCAAGCCGCGTGTTGATGAGGACGCCTTTCTTGCCGCCAAACTGCGGATACCCCCAGATCATGGGGTGCGCCTCAAGGCCTTTTGTCATCGTGAGTGAAGCGCCTGCAGGGCCCGCAGCCACAGAGCCCTCTCCCCCCGCTCTAAGCACCGGGGCGATATTGGTGGGGAACACCTCGCCGGTCTTGACCCGCAGGGGCTTGGGGCCACCGCTCTCAGCCTCAGCAAACGCCAGGGACAGCTGCCTGGACGGGGCCCCAGAGGCAGCAGAGGCAGCAGCCGCAGGTCCACCCGCAGCCGCAGGTCCACCCACAGCCGCAGCCGCAGGACTACCCGCGCGCCCGTCCTTCTCGACATTGCCCTGCAGCGCATCCGCCCTACGCTGGGCTTCGGCCACAATGTCATGCAGGTCGATCAGCTCATCAGCCGTATAGATCACATACCGCCCACACATACGCACCCTCTCACCCTGGCACTGCTCCCAACAGTGTGACAGAAAACCTCGCCGCCGTCATTGCGGATAGAGCCGCAGTAGGACAGAAGGGGACGGTTCTATTTTGGCCTTTTCAAAGCCAAAATAGAACCGTCCCCTTCTGTCCTGACGGGTGAAATCTCAGTGACGCAGTTCATCGCGTTTTCGCAAACCTCCCCGTCATTGCGAGCGCAGGCGAAGCCGGAGCGCGGCAACCTAGAGCACTAATGTGCGGTTTTGGGGCGGACGGCTGAAGTCTGCCCCGCCCCTCTCGTCATACCAAAGCAACAGGCAGTTGCTACACCGCAGGCCCCAACCCTGCTATATTGAGCAGGAACCAATCACCCAGGAAAGGCGGCAGGGCATGGGAACCAAAGAGGTGCTTACGGAGCTTCGCAAGGGCAGCGGCCTCACGCAAGACGCGCTGGCCGAGAGGCTGTTTGTGACCCGCCAGGCGGTCTCGCGCTGGGAGACCGGCGAGACCACCCCCAACACGGAGACCCTCAAGCTCATCTCCCGGGAGTTCGACGTGTCCATCAACACGCTGCTGGGGCAGCCCCAGGAGCCGATCTGCCAGAGCTGCGCCATGCCGCTCAGGGAGATCGACGACCTTGGCACCGAGGCCGACAGCGGCGTCAGCACCGAGTTCTGCGTGCACTGCTACCAGGACGGCAGTTTCACCCACAACCACTCCCTTGATCAGATGGTGGAGTCCAACCTGCGGTTCCTCAGCGAGTTCAACGCGCAAAACGGCCTCAACTTCTCCGAGGACGAGGCCAGAACCGTACTGAAGCTGCACCTGGCCACCCTCAAGCGCTGGAAAGACAACTGACAAAAACCCTGCGCAATTCAAGCAAAACACCTGCTAAAGAGGGTACGTCATTTTGACACACCCTCTTCTCCGTCCTGTGACAAAGGGGACGGTTCTAAGGACAGAAGGGGACGGTGTGACAAAGGGGACGGTGTGACAAAGGGGACGGTGTGACAAAGGGGACGGTGTGACAAAGGGGACGGTGTGACAAAGGGGACGGTGCGACTAAGCGGACGGTCTTCCGGGAATGACA
>WRHL01000051.1 GCA_009783245.1 Coriobacteriia bacterium | reverse complement strand
CACCTCGCTGATGCAGCAGACGTAGCCTACCGCGTGGGGCTTGGCAATCTGTGGCTCCAACCCGGTAACGTCTATCTCCACCGTCTGCAGGTATGCGGCATCCACGTCAGCAAAAACGGGTGCAGGCTCGCGCACCAAGGGCTCGCCGTTTCGAGCGGCGCGCTCAGCAAAGAAAGCCAGGGTCTTCTCGTCAGCTTCCATCAGGCCAGCCTTTGCGCCCACCTCTATCGCCATGTTGGAGATGGTCATGCGCGCGTCCACAGACAGCGCGTCGATTACCGGGCCCGTGAACTCAAGCGCCTTGTAAGTTGCGCCGTCCACGCCAATCAGCCCGGCCAGGTACAGTATCAGGTCCTTGGAGAACACGCCCTTAGGCAAAGCGCCGCTGTACACCACGCGGATGGTCTCGGGCACCTTGAACCACAGCTTTCCGGCGACCATGGCCGCCGCGCCGTCGGTGGAACCCACACCGGTAGAGAACACGTTCAGCGCCCCATAGGTGCAGGTATGCGAGTCGCAGCCCACTACCAGGTCGCCGCAGACCACCTTTCCGCTCTCCGGCACCAGCTGATGGCAAACGCCGCAGCCCCAGTCATACACACGTATGCCGGTCTTCTTGCCAAAGGTACGTATCTTGGTGTGGATCGCGCTCACACCCTCCAGCGGTGAAGGGCAGCTGTGGTCCATGACCATGGCCACCTTGGCAGGGTCGAACACCTTCTCAGCCCCCATCGACGCAATCGCGTCGATGGCCAGCGCCGAGGTGCCATCCTGGCTCATGGCAAAATCGATGTCAGCCACTACGATATCGCCCGCTCGGGCGTCTACCCCGCTGTGCGCGGAGAAAATCTTCTCAGAAATCGTCTTTCCCGCTATGGTAATCAGCTCCTTGTCCTCATCCAGGCGCCACCAAGGCGCAACGTCACCCGCAAACAGCAGGACAGCAATCCAGCAAACCGTCCAGCCAGCTCTTTCTCATTCTGCTTTCCTGGGGTTCATATCCTGAGAAAAGACCACCTTGCAGACCCTATATTGTACTACTTTTCACCACCTTTTAACAGGTCAATCACCCTGTCAACTCACCAGGCGCTGTTCCATAACGACCAAAACGGCTTCTCGCCCACGCATCACCAGCAACAGGCGCGGCAACTCCTCGCCCACCCCACTCCCCCTCGCGCCGGCACTGACGTGGAGGCTGGGTGCCGGTTGTTTTGGCTCTTCCCGCAAAAAAGCGCAGCCTTGGGAAGCGCCTGGTAATCAGCCAGAACTCCACAAGGCTGCGTAACACTGCTTATTCCTGCAAACCTGCAAACCTGCAAACCTGCAAACCTGCAAACCTGCAAAGCGGAATCATATCCAACACTAATCTCCATACACAGATTATTGCAGTTCATATCCCAAATTGACGATTTTGCACTCTCACGCACGCCCGATGGGGCATTTTTTAGGCATATTCTGACTATTTTCTGGAATCTCTCAAACCATTAGGGGACATAACCGTCGATTTGGGATAGGAACTCCACAAAATCTTGTACGACCCTGTAGTAATATAGCTTGACAGAATCAGACTATTGGAATAGTCTACACATACAAACTACTCGGATAGTCTGGAGTGTCGAAATGGATAGGCTGAAGTTGTTCGAGGGCGAACTCAAGCTCATGGAACTGCTCTGGGAGCATGAAGGCGCAAGCGCGAAAGAGCTCAGCCTGCTTGCCGCCGACGCGATCGGCTGGAACAAGAACACCACCTACACGGTAATCAAGAAACTGGTTGCCAAGGAGGCAATCGAGCGGAGTGAGCCGGGCTTTGTCTGCCACAGCCTGATTGGGCGCGAGGATGTGGGGCGCGAGGAAGCCAAGACACTTGTGCGCTCATTCTTTGGTGGCTCGGTGAAGGCGATGCTCTCCTCGTTCATGGCAGAGGGCAGCCTGTCCGATGAAGAGGCCCAGGAACTGCGCCTTTTGATCGATACGCAGGGAAAGAAGGACTGAACGCTCATGCTTGCCACCGTGTTCTATTTCATCCTGAATATGAGCATTGTGTCCTGCTTTGTGATTGTGGCGCTTCTGCTGACCCGGCAGATCCGACCATTGCCCAGACGGGTGGTCTATCCCCTCTGGGCGCTGGCATTCTTCCGCCTGGTCATCCCGTTCACCCCGTCGACAGGCTGGAGCCTCTTCAACTACACCGGCGGACTGGTCAAACGCCTGATAACGGTTGAGACCATAAGCGAAACCATGAGCCTAGACACCGCATTGCCCCCCGGATCGGACCGCCTGCTGGCCATGAACATGGTGGGGGCAGTGAACCAGTACGCGCCTATCGAGTACAAGACCGAGTCACTGCGACAGGTCTTCACCATCGCGTCGGGAGTCTGGGCCGCTGTGGCTGCAGCCCTGCTCCTTGCGGTCTTTGTCCTCTATCTGCTGAGCCAAAGAGAGCTGAAGACAGCGGTGCGCATCAAAGGCAACCTGTATAGCTCTGACCTGCTGCAATCCCCGATACTCGCGGGCCTTCTTCGCCCCAGGATCATCCTCCCCGCCTCGCTTGACCCCCAAAGCGCAGAGTGCCGCATGATCCTGGCCCACGAGAACACCCACCGGCGCCGCTTGGACAATCTCTGGCGCCTGCTGGCTCTCTGTGTGACCTGCCTCCATTGGTACAACCCGCTGGTCTGGGTCATGTTGAAGCTCTTCCTCACCGACATGGAACTGGCCTGCGATGAAACGGTAATCAAGGCATACACAACTGAGGAGCGCAAGGTCTACGCCAGCACTTTGCTGGATTTCGCCAAAGGTAGGCAACTGCTTCTCTCCGCAGCCTTTGGGCGCTCAGGCATCAGGCTGCGGATAGTCAATGTCTTGAACTACAAAAGGCTGACCCTGATAGGCGTTGCTGCGTCCTCGCTGTTTTTGTTGGTTGTCGCTTTGGCTCTGATAACAAATCCCCAGTTATGAATAACGATAAGGACGGGTCAGCAGGGACAGGGGCGGATAAGGACGGGGCTATGAACGCAAAAGTTGACAGACGGTTCTACTTCCTCTCGCTTGCCGTGCTAGCTGTGCTGTCGGCCTACCCGCTGATAAACGGCATCCAGATGGCCTGGATCAGCATCACAAACGGCGCGCTTGAGCCGGAGCAATACGTGCGATACGTGGTGCCCTATGCAGCGATCTGCGTTGCGCTTCTCTGCTTTGCCGCGTTGCACCCTGTGTTTATGAGGCTGAAGCGCTTCGCTTTTCCCGTGGGAATAGCCACAACCTTCCTGGTGTTCTTTGTGGTGGAGCGTTTCTTTGAGACCATACAGATCCATGTCGCGGGAATGACGCTTATCGATACAGCTACACTGATCCCCTACCCTTCAAACGCTACCGCTACTGCAGACAGTTGGCAGGCTGCGCTCTGTATCGCCTCGCCCGAGATGCGCTGGCAGTCACTCACCTACGCGTCGCTTGATAATTTCTACTATGTCATGGATGACAGCACCTACAAGATCCACTACTACCTGATCGCCCTGATCCTGATAACCATGGTGTGTGGCCTGATCCATGGGATCGCCAGGATGCTCCATCTCCGCTCAGACGACCGAGCACAGGCAAAGCCCCTCTTCCTCCAGGGGATCTCCACGGCTGCGCTGGTTGCCCTTTGCGTTTTCGCCAATTCGACCGCCTTCTTCCGCCAGACGGCTTACATCCAGACGCCGCTCGCTTCCCTGCTCACCGGCCTGTTCTTTGTTGCGCTGGGCGCGGCGGTGGGCGTCTATGTTGGGAGCTTCCTGCTTGAGAGGGGTCGACATCTGAGGCTCACCTTGCCAGTATTACTGTCCCTGGGCATCACTATCCTGATGTACGTGGGCGAGTCGCTCATGATGAAGGGGAACCTGTACCGCTTTGGCACTGGCTGGTTCTTTGAAGGACTGCCTGGCCTGGTTGCAGCTCCTGTGGACATACTGGTCATCCTGCTGGCTGGTGGGCTTACCTGGCTGGTCCTCAGCAGGGCGCAAAAACACATGCGCTGGGCCAACACGCGGACTGCCATCGTCGCCCTCGTCCTGTGTGCGGCTGTTGCCGCCGTGGGACCGGCCATCTCCCTTGCCACCCCCAAAACCGCAGATGCGGAAATCTTCGGCTGTTATGTGGTCGAGAAGAACCTTTATACCAGCCCGCTCAGTTCCTACCTGGTTTTGGGCGAGACGCCCCTGGTCTACAGCTTTGATGAGAGCACCTGCATCATTGCAGATACCGAAGAAGGCAGCATCCGGAGCTTTGCCATCGAATACGATAAGACACCGGTCAGCACAGATGAGTTCTCATCCAGAAATGGCCCGTCTGTTGGCTCGCTTACCTACCTGCCTAACCTGGCTCATTTCAAGGAACGCTATCTGCTTGCCGTTATCTCAGATGACAGTGGCCCAAGATACGGCCTTTACCGCATGGACAGAGAGCTCTGGCTTGTCGAGCTTGGCGGAGTTGGGATTTGGAGCATCTATCGGCTCGAAAGAACCGACACCGTGACCCGCGCAGACCTGCTCCAAAGCGCTGGATTGGTGTTCCCATCAAGGTAGCGCTATTCCAGCCAAATCCTTCTCGACAAGGCTTCTTAATAACTTCCTTGCACTACTGGGAAAACGGCAGCAGGTAGGAGTCGAGCTCAAGGCCTACCTTCTCCGTCACCGAATAGCTGCCGTCATGCAGGCACCAGTCCACCAGGGTGCCGCGGACTCCCTGGATGAGGAAGTCGGTGATAGCCGCACTGCTGCGGCCTTTATCCAGCAGCCCCACTGCCTGCGCCTTCTGTACATACGCCTCCACGGTCAGGTAATACGCGCGGTTTGGGTTCACAGCTCCCCTGTTCTTGTTTTGCAGGAGCGCCCGGTAGTACTCGCTCATGAGGCCCGAGCCCATGGACTCGGTATAGGCCGTCTGAGCAAGCAGCACCGCCTTTATCGCGTCAAGGGGGTCAAGCCCGTCATACCGCGCGATGGCCTCATCGGTGAGCTGCTCGTCGAACTTGAGGAAGGCCTCGTTGAGCATGTCATCCTTGCTTTTGAAATGGTGGTAGAACGAGCCGATAGACAGCCCGCTTTCCCGCACAATGTCCTTGACCGAGGTCCGCTCAAAGCCCTTCTCCAGGATGAGCTTGTATGCCGCGTCAAGGATGGCGCGCTTGCTTGTCTCAGATTTCTTATATTGCTTCCTCAGCATAGGCGCGCCTCCTTGGCGCCAGCAAATCGTGACAAAGGGGACGGTCCCTTTTGTCACATCGCCCGCAGGCTTACTCCACCGTCACCGTGCCATCTTCGGCAACCGTCACCTTCATGCCATCCTTCACAACCTCTAAGAACTCATCGCCCAGGCTGTCTATCGTGGGCATGGGTACGTCGGTCCACACGCCGGCGAGTATCGCACCAGCCGCGGCCAGACTGTCGATGGGTTTTGAGAACAGTAGGCAGGCAGGATGTCGGTCCAGCTTGGCGGCGCAGTACAGTATCATGCCGCCGGTGGTGCTGCCGATGGTTTGCGGCAGGCAGAGCGCCTTACCGTGCATCGGCTTTCCGTAGAGGTCTGCGTTATTCTGATCAGAACATTTGGCCGATTTATCGCCAAACATGAAAGACTTCTGGAAAGAGGCCAGCGTGTTGAAGCCGGCTTGTGTCACCAGGGCCTCGGCCTTAACAGCGCCGGGTACCACTACGCGTCCCGTAAAGGTCCTTGTCATGACACACCCCCTTCACTCGCAGTACCAGCATCCCCCGCGATCTGCGCCAGAATCTCAGCGTCTGGATGGTACCGCGCCGACGTATAGGTGCGCAGCTTGTTGCTGCTGGTGATAACCGGCTTCTTGCCGCAAAGCGGGTTGTTCATGTACATCAGCGGGCAGATGCTGGACACCACGGCGCCAGTGCCCAGCAGGCGCTGATAATCAGGCGTTGCCTTGAACTCCTCGACCACCTTGGGCGCTGCCGTGAAGACCACGGGAACAGCCACCTTCTGGCGGCCATTGCGTGCCAACGCCTCGGTCAGACTCGCCGTCCACGCGCTCAGCTGCCCCAACGACAGATGCGGGCAGCCCACAAAGCACAGCACGGGCTTGGCAGCGGCATCCTTCCAGATGACCGGGTAGCCATCCCGCACGCGCCTGAGTTCCGCGTCATCCACCTTGTAGACCTGCGCGCCCTCAGCGATCAGCGCATCGCCCAGCCGCTTCGCCTCCGGTGTGAGGCCTGCAATGTGATACAGGCCCACGGCCCCATTGGAGGCGGTTGCCGCGCCCATATCCTTCAGATAGTCGCAGGCGCCCTCGTCCAGCTCGCCGCCCAACCACTTGTCAAGCCCTCTGACATACGGCACCTCTTCCAGCACCTTCATGCCAATGGCGCTTCCGAGCACCTGCGCCTCTGGCTTCTCAACCGTGTCCACTTCCACCACCCAGGTGGCCTTGCGCCCCTCGTCAGTCAGCAGCCCAAAGGCGGGCACAAAGCCCACTATGCTGCCAAACAGTTCGATGATGCCAGAATTGCGGTTACAGCGCGCACCCAGCACGCTGTTGGCGTACACCACCGCGCTGCTCTCGGCCCAGCTGAGCACCTCGCCCTCAAGCGGCTTGTTACCCACCGCATCCATATAACAGGTGCAGGTGAAGGCATCGGTGTTCATCAGGCCGAGCTTGCCCAGCTGCACCTCATAATCAGCCTGCTTCGAGTACATCACCTTGAAGAAGATGTTCTGCAGGAAGTTCGCCGGCACATTCTTGTCCAATGGCCGCGGGTCTACGCTGAAGGGTTGCTCAGACACGGCGCCGGCCGCGATGAGCTCGTCCATCAGCTCGTAGACCGGCTTCATCACCGACAGCCCAAAGCTGGTGACCAGATGGCCGTTCTTGCTGTTCACCGGCACCATCCGCTCCGCTCCAAAACACTCCCCGTACATCACCAGCGTCTTGACGATCTTCGCGATGGTCTCCCCCTTCGCGCCGTCGAAGAGCGCCTGTTGTTCCTCTGTCAATAGCATTGCCACGGTCTACCTCCATTCATCATTAATCAAAAAAGTACGACGATTAAACAGAGGATGGTGGAAAACCTGCGATGAGTGTTTTCCACCACCTCTATTCAAGCTAGATTGTCACCCCCAGGCGATACGCAGCACGCACGGCCTCGTGCACCTTGCCGGCGGCAAAGCTGTCGCCTATGTTGTAGATCTCCTTGGCGCTGTTCGCTTTGAGTGCAGCGTAGTAAGGAGCGTCATCCGGACGTCCACCCGTAGCCAGCACTATGAGGTCGGCTTCAAGCGTCTCCTCCTGGTACTCGTCGCCTATCTTAGGCGCCATGGGGTTGCTGATGTTCTCCGGCAATATGGGGCTCCAGGTGTTATAGGGGTTCGGCACGTTCTTGTGGTGGTTGCGGCTCACCGTAACCTTGTTGCCGTCAACGGCCACCAATCTGGTCATGTTGAGCATGGTTGCGCCCTTGGCCTTCAAGGCATGCAACAGGTGGGTGCGGTTTGCAGTGCAAGCCCCGTCCATGATGAAGGGCAGCATCTCCACCACGGTCACGTTACGGTCATGCTCGTAGGTCAACCATTGAGCCAACTCGCAGCCCACCACACCGCCGCCGATGATGACCACGTCCTTTACACCTTCCAACCGTTCAGGTTGACGGAACAGCTCGGTTGCCTGGATGACGTTGCCAGCTCCCTCCAACCCGGGGACGGGCGGCACAGAGTCTCTTGTGCCCACGGCGAATACCAGGGTGTCATAACCCTTGTCCTTCAGCGCCTGTGCGTCTGGCAAGGTCTGTGGATAGTAGTTGAAGTCAAGCTCATCCCTGGCTTTGACAACTTCACGTTTCAGGTATTCCCGGTAATTGGCGACATCGAACTTGATAGCAGATATCGAACCGGGGATGAGACGGCCTCCCAGAGCGCCTGACTTCTCATAGAGGTCCACCTGGTGACCGCGCTTGGCCGCGGTAATCGCCGTGATGACGCCACCAGGGCCGGCGCCCACAACCGCAATGCGCTTTTTAAGCTCCGCTGCTGCAGGAATCTCAGGCATCTTGTACTCAAAGCTGGTGCGGGGGTTTACAGCGCACTGGGGATGACCAGCTTCGACAAACTCGTTGAGGCAGCCCTCCTGACAGCCGATGCAGGGACGTATCGCGTCCACTTCACCTGCGTAGGTCTTGTTGGGCCACTCAGGGTCGGCAAGAAGCGGACGACCCAGCATGACCATGTCGCAGGCCCCGTCACGCAGGGCCTTCTCTGAGATGTCCGGATAGCCCAGTTTGCCTACGCCTACAATAGGCACGGGCATACCGGCGTTAGACAGGATGCCCTTGGTGGCAAAGTGATCCTTGGTGATCTGGGCGACATCTAAAAAGCAGCCGGCAGGCATGCTGGAGGGCGGATGAGGCAGCCACCAGTTGTCGTAGCAGCCCAGGTCAACATCAAAGATGTCAACGCCAGCCTTCACCAGGTCCTCCATGTAGTCCAGGGTCTGGGCTATGGTGCGGCCACCCTTGAACTTGGTGAGGTAGGTTCCTTCCATGGTCTTATCGTCATAGCATTCCTCTAAGGCCAAGCTGAGGTCGATGCGGTACATGATGGGGAAATGCGGCCCCACACGGTTGCGGATCTCTTCGATCATGTCCAGGCCAAAGCGCTTCCAATTGGCGTACTTGCCCATCTTGCGATGGTTGAAGGCGGGGTTGGTCAGCTGCTCGAGAAGGTAACCCTCGTGTCCATGCAGGTAGACGCCGTCCAAACCCATGGCATGCGCGTCAGCCGCAGCCTGTCCGGTGTTCTTGACTATCTTCTTGAGCTTACCGCCTGAGAGGCGCATACAGGGGATGGATGATATGTAGAAGTTGGGGATGTAGGAGGCGGACTTGGGGAACTTCATCTGGGTGAGCAGGCACTGTGGGTTGCCAACGCGCCCCATGCCAGCTGTGAGCTGGATGAAGACCTTGGCGCCAAAGGCGTGGCAGCCCTGGGCCAGGTCACGCCAGCCGCAATACACCGTGCGGCTGCGGTCGATACGGGGAAAGTAGCTGAGCTTGCCCAGCTCGGTCACCGTGGGGTCGACGCCATGGCTTGTGGGGACAAGCCCCGTGGTGATGAGGCCCACACCGCCCTTGGCCCGCGCGAAGAAATAGTGCAGCATCATGTCGTTGGGTCTGCCGGTCTCCTCGCACATGTCGATGTTGCCCATGGGCGCCATTACAATCCGGTTCTTCACCGTCATCCGGTTGATCTGGATGGGAGAGAACAAGGTATCAAAGGGGTATAGCTCCTTGGTCATGCGGCCGCTGCCCCCCGCGCGGTTCTCGTGTTCCTCCCTGGTTGCCGACCAGTTGTCGAAGCCGTCGACCAACCCTTGCACAAACGCTTCTTTGCCCATGGCAGTCCTCCCTCTCGTTTCGGTTTTCTAACGCGATGCTGCTTTTGCTGCCCTGTCCTTATCGTCATAGCCTTGCCCCACAGCCCCAAAACAGAACAGCGTTCTATTTTGCTCAGTATAGCAACTTTTCAGGCGTTTTACAGGGGTTTATCAGAGTGTCTTCAGATTATTACAGGGAGATATAAGGAACAGGATCATGTAGCAATATGTCCCAGGAGCAATACCATGCAAAGTGAGGCCAGGAGAGGGCATGACCTCATACAGAACAGCGAAACTGAAGCCGCCTATTACATCCAGTCCATCTTGTTGGGCATGATATCCAGCCAGTAGCGCAACGTCCACTTGTTGAAGAGGTGACAGAGGCGTGCCGGAGTGATATCCATGTTGTTGTCAAGCCATTTTCCCACCAGCGCTGCGTTTGAGACCGCAAAGAAGTAGTGGGCATAGCGCTCCTCATCTTTAGGGAGCTTGTAGCTTATCAGGATATCCTTGTTCAGCGACATGAAGCCCAAGGTGAGCAGCTTAACCAGCAGCACGCCGTTATCGACCTTGTTCAATTGGATATAGAAATCCTTGTTCTGATAGATGGCCGAGTAGAGCATCTCCACCAGTATCTGCGAGGACGATTTGTACTGGTTGATGGGCACTGACTGTATCAGCAGTTTTGGCCCCTCGATGATCTCTTCTGTGACAATGCTGCTAACAACCGCCTCCTTGTCAGCGAAGTAGTCATAGAACGCCCCACGCGACACGTTTGCATCCTTACAGATCCGTGTGATGGTGATGTCTTTGTAGGGCATTTGCTTGAACAGCTTCCTGAAGCTGTTCTGAACGCTCTTCTTGACTTGCATGTCGCCTCCGCTCAGCTGTTGAGTCTCAGTATGGGTAAAGCCGACACCTGTATTATCCGGGTTTCCCTCATTGTAATCCCTCCAAGCTCTGGTGTAGAAACCGAGTATACAAATCGCGGCATTTGCACCCTGAGTGGAAACAAGGCGGCTCATACGCCGCTAGAAGGCTGCAGGCCTGTGTGATTGAGAAAGAGGAGCAGTTAAGGACCGGGTTTTGAGGTATTCCAGGTGGCTTGAGAACCACGGTATAGTTGACTGAAAGCTTTGCGCTTTTGACGAGAAGAGACCGACAAGAGGAAACGAAAGGAGATGAGGACTGGATGAGTGCGAACAGCAAGCAGGAAGCAGGCTTGGAGAAGACCGTCATCCGCGGCATTGCCGGTGGAGGCACTGGTGGCGACCCGGTTGCGATTGACTCAAGGGACGGCAAGCTGATCCGTTTCAGGCCCTTGCATTGGGACACGAACTACACTGCAGAGGAGCTGGAAGAAAGCTTATGGGAGTATGACATAGACGGCAAGAAGCTCCGACCGCAGATGAAGGCAGCTCCGAATTACTTCGCGCTGGCCTACAAGAACCGTGTCTATTCCAAGAACCGCGTCAAGTACCCACTGAAACGTGTGGATTGGGAACCAGGGGGAGAT
This sequence comes from Coriobacteriia bacterium, assembly GCA_009783245.1. Classification (GTDB taxonomy): domain Bacteria; phylum Actinomycetota; class Coriobacteriia; order Coriobacteriales; family UBA8131; genus WRHL01. The sequence continues at coordinate 4,657 of WRHL01000051.1, read as the reverse complement.
CCTTCCAAGATCAATGCCCACAACCGCGGGATCAGCAAATTCGAGCGTATCAGCTGGGATGAAGCGCTGGACATTGTTGAGGGTGAGATCCGGCGCGTGATGGATACATACGGCCCCTATGCGGTGCTGTGTATCGGTGAGAACGGACATCATGAATCAAAAGACCTACATAGTGTTGGTGGTGTACATGCCACACTGATGAATGCCTTAGGCGGATATACCCGTGAGACTCGAACACCGGATAGTGTCGAGGGTTGGTATTGGGGCGCCAAACATGTCTGGGGTTGTGGCGCCAATTATGGCCTGGGCCTGGCAGCCCCTGTGGAGACGGGCTATAACTCCTGGTTTGTACCCTATGACATCTGTGAGAACACCGAGCTGATCGCCTTCCAGGCTGGCGACATCGAGCTGACCCAGAATTACGCCTCGCAGGGCCTGAGTCGCCTGATCAAGTACTGGGAGGAGCTGGGCAAGGAATTTGTAGTGGTAGACCCGTATTGCAACTACACCGCAGTCTGCCATGAGACGATGAGGTGGATACCCATCCTGCCCAATACTGACACGGCTTTGGACTTTGCCATGATGTATGTCTGGATTACTGAGGGGCTCTACAAGAAGGAATATGTGGAAACACATACCGTCCATTTCGACAAGCTCAAGGCATACGTCCTGGGCGAAGAGGATGGCATCCCCAAGACACCAGCATGGGCGGCTCCGCTTTGTGGTGTGCCTGCCTGGACCATCAAAGCGTACGCCCGTAAATGGGGCACACAGCGTACAGCTCTCGTGCACTTCTCCAGCGGTTCGGTCAAAGGCCCATACTCCCATGAGCCTGGCCGCACTGCCGCATACAAGATGGCTATGCAGGGCTTGGGAGCGCCTGGAGTCCAACAGATGTACATCACGAATTCCGAGATGGCCAAGCCGCTGATAGCCGAGGGCCTTAACATGCCGTTTGTCATGTGCAACCGTGCGCGGATGTATGTCCCCACGGTGCAATCGATTCCTCGTACTGCTATAGCGCGCGCCATCCAGGAGAGCAAGGTGAAGTGGTGGGGCAGCCCTTCGATTGTCTGGGCCACCACAGAAGACCAGTTCAAAGAGTATAACTACCCAGCGCCGGCAGATCAGGGCGGCGGTGAATTCCGCCTGATGTGGTCGGAGAAGCCCTGCAATATGGGTTGCTGGAATGGCGGTTTTGAGTATCAGGATGCTATCCGCAGCCCAAAGATAGAATGCTTCATCACAAACCACCAATGGCTGGAGAATGACAGCCTCTTCTGCGACCTCGTCTTACCAGTCTCCACATGCGTTGAGGAGAACGATGACGTGGGCGCCAGCATGGTGATACCCCTGAAGTACCATGCCCTGAATAAGAAAGCTATCGAGCCAGTCGGCGAGTCCAAGAGTGATTATGAGATCGCAATCGAGGTTGGTAAGCGCTTTGGTGTGGAAGAGCAGATCACCATGGGTATGACCGAAGACCAATGGTTCGAGCATGCCTTCAAGAAGACACCTATTTCAAGTGAGATCAGTTGGGAGTTCATGAAGGAACGGGTCTATTACATTCCCAAGAACGACCCCAACTGGAAGAAGCTGCCTCGCGGTATGCAGAATTTCTACGAGAACCCTGAGACCTACCCGCTGGACACGCCCTCCGGCAAGATCGAGTTCTGGTCACAGGCATTGGCTGACAACTTCCCGGACGACAAAGAGCGCCAACCTATGGCCCGTTGGTTCATAGGTGGTTCAGCTGAGGATGGCTGGACCCATGATGAGACCCTCTTAGGCGAGAAAGCCAAGGCCTATCCGTTGCTGCTCTGCTCTACAGCCGGACGCTACCGTGTGCACGTGCAGGGTGACGATATCTCCTGGTTCCGCGAGATTGAGACCGTCAAGGTGAAAGGCTGGGATGGTTATGATTATGAGCCGCTCTGGTTTGCGCCTGAGGATGCTGCCGCCCGTGGTATCAGGAACGGCGACATAGTCAAGCTCTTCAACGACCAGGGCACCGTGCTCTTTGGAGCTCGCATCTCTGAGCGCATCATCCCCGGATCGGTCAATGCGGCAAAGGGCTCACGCGTCGACCCCATAGCGCCACATCTTGATCGCGGTGGCTCAACCAACCTGATCTGTCCTCCTCGTTCCATATCTAAGCACTGCATAGGTTTTGTTGTGACCAACTACCTGGTTGAGTGTGCCAAAGTAGAACGCGCCGAGTATGACGAGTGGGTACAGAAGTACCCGGAGTGCTTCGCGCGCGATTACGACAAGGCCATTGGCATCAATTACGCGTCGTGGGTGGAAGGAGGCGAGTGAGATGGCAAAGGTATTTGTTATCGACTGGAAGATGTGCGTAGGCTGTTATGACTGCCAGGTAGGCTGCAAGGACGAACATTGCGACAACTGCTGGCCGCCTTACGCTGAGGCACAGCCGTTGGTAGGACAGTTCTGGTGCAAGGTCGACCAGTACGAGCGCGGCAGACGCCCACACGTCAAGGTCACCTACCTGCCCAGGATATGCCAGCACTGCGATAACGCCCCCTGCATCGAGGCAGCGCCAGATGCCGTCTATAAGCGCGACGATGGGCTTGTCATCATTGATCCAGATAAGGCTAAAGGCAACAAGAAGATCGTCGAGAGCTGCCCGTACCACGTTATCTATTGGAACGAGGAGCTACAGCTGCCCCAGAAATGCACGGGCTGCGCACACCTGCTCGATGGTGGCCATCCTATCTGCGTGCCGCGCTGTGTTGACAACTGTCATGTCGACGCAATCCTGTTTGGCGAGGAGTCCGAGTTCGACCTTTCTGACTGTGAGGTCATGCACCCCGAGTACGGCACCCAGCCGCGGGTCTACTATAAGGGTGGCTTGCCAAAGAAGTTCGTAGCCGGCACCGTCTATGATCCAGAAGCCGAAGAGGTCTACATCGGCGCTGCAGTGAGGCTTGAGGGTGAAGCAGGGACATTCTCTACCACAACCGACAGCTGGGGCGACTTCTGGCTGCGTGACCTGCCAGATGCCGACTTCACCTTGACTATCGAAGCTGCCGGCAAAACCAAGTCCTTACCGGTCAGCACAAAGACAGAAGATGTCGGGCTTGGCGACATCGCTTTGATCTGACCGGATTCTATTACAGCACGGGAAGGAGCGTTTCAGCGCCTTCCTGTGCTGCTGTCACAAGACTTGGAGGTAACACGATGTTTGAAACCATTATGAATAAACACGCCATCAACCAGCTGGGCTTCTATGTGAAGGACCTGGAAGCTGCCGCACGTCAGCATTCTGCGCTTTTCGGCTCCGGGCCGTTCTTCTATATGGATCCCATGACTCAGCAGATGAACTATCGCGGCAAGATGATCGAGCATACCATGGCAACAGCCTTTGGGCAGTATGGCAATCTGCAAATCGAACTCATCCAGACCTTCAGCGAGCCCAACCCTTACGACGAGCTGGGCCGCTATGGCTTCCATCACATCTCAAACTGGGTGGAGGACTTCGACGGTGCACTGAAACTCTTTGCTGATGCTGGCTTCAGCACCTTGTTCACACTGGAGGCGCCGGGCATGTCTGTGGCCTACATCGACACCCTGGAAGCACTTGGCCACTACATAGAGATCCACGCCCCCATCCCACAGATGTGGAATATCTTCAAGCAAGCTGCCGAGAACTGGGACGGCAAAGACCCCTGGCGCAAGCTGGAGTTCCCCGGCTGAATAAGTAAGCTTATCCCTTAGCCCGGGCAAGAAGATCCCAACCTGCAAGAATAGCCAGTCGCACCAGTTGGTTCGGCTGGCTTTCTATTGATGCGAGTAGATGTTGTTGGGGTCGGCGAGGATGGCTTTTAGCGCACGCCAGTTGGGTAGGCCCTTCTCGTAGAGGGCAAGGCGTTCCTCCTCACTCGCATCGGGAGCCTGGAGTTTGATCATCTCGTTAAGGAAGGCATAGACCATGCATTCCGGCGGGTAAGGTATAAGGCCCTCGGAGACCCAGACCGTGTCTTTGGCTGCGTCGATGGTCACCCAGTCGCCGCGCAGAGGCCGGATTTGGATGCTCTGCGGGATGCGGGCCTCAGGGAATACACGCTCCATGCATTGTTGCACCAGGCTTTTCACATTACGGGTAAAGATGGGCTTTGCCATGGCGAGAAAGGCGAAGCGCCCTTGATCGAAGTCGCCCGCCTTGAGCAGGAACAGGTCGATGACGCTGGTCTCCGGCCGGATGGTGGCCTGCACGTTGGCGCGGCCTCGACTGGCCTTCTTCTTGCCGCGCGTGGTGGCAATGGGAAAGACCCGCAGCATGAAGGGGCGGCCAAAGAGGAAGGCTACGTCGCCGGTCTGGTAGTGGCACTTAAGGGACTTTGACTTCTCAAAACGCTTGAGCATGTCTGCCCTGAGTTCACGGATGGGTTCCAGCCAATACTTGACGAACTCGACTATCTCCTCGGGTTTCTTATCGAGCGGCGCCACTATGTAGGGAAGGGCATCAGGGGGTTGCAGGGCGATGAACAGCTCATGGGTTGACTGCCGTCTGACTTCGACCTTCAGTCCATCGAATTCTATGACCTCAGCCATGGCCCCCTCCCTTTCTTTCAGGACAGAAGGGGACGGTTCTATTTTGTCCTTTTCAAGGACAAAATAGAACCGTCCCCTTCTG
>WRHL01000050.1 GCA_009783245.1 Coriobacteriia bacterium | reverse complement strand
GTGGATACCTCCACGTACGGCCCTGTGGTAGGCGAGCATGAGATCTCCATCACCGTGCTTGACCCCGGGCATGCCCCCCTGACCAAGAAGATCATAGGCGAGGTCGTCGATTCTACCGTGATAGGGCCCGAATACCCACCTGCCTACACACCTGCCACCTACGTCTACGGCACTCCCATCCAGCAGACCATCTCCGAGGCCTATGCAACCGCCTCTGGCGGTGATGTCGCGATACTTATCGCCTTACATGCTGGAGCCTCCAAGAGCTGGCCAACGGGAGCCATCACACATCCAGCTGTGAAGATAGTCGCTGACCTCGATAACTACATCGCATGTCAGACCGACGCGGATGAAACCAACGACGTGGGCATCTTCCGCTTCACTGTAAGCGACATAGATGACGAGTACTCCATCACGCTGACCATCACGGTGGGCACCGGCGGCATACCTGTGGTCACTGCCTTCCCCAAACCGCTGAACATCCCCCTGCCTGTGGCGGCGGCATCCATCGATGGCTTTGGCAACCTGACCCGCGATAAGCTCATGGAAGGTGTTATCGCAACCGATCTGGAGGCTGAGTCACCCAGCAATCCCACCGGCGATGTACGCGCTGGTGTGATTATCACCATAGTCGATGTCACTGGCGATACCCCAACTCCGGTGTCTGCCATCCCGGCCGACGTACCCGGTGTCTACCAGGTCACTTACACCTACACCGACGAGGACCGCAACACCGCCTTCGACTCGCGCGCTGTCATAGTCAACGACGGCACCATCAAATACGACGACGAGTACATCCTGCGGGCGCTGTCCTTTGTCATCTTAAGCTCCGACGTGGCCACCATCGGCGCCGACACCCAGCTGCAGACCCTGTCTGAGGCGCGTGCCTGGACCGTGGAGGGCGCAGAGCGCAGCACCGACATCCCCAGTATAGGCAGCTATCATGATTCACCTGGGGATTACAACGTCACCATCCAGGTGCTGGGCCATCCCGCGCTGCAGACAACCGTTATTGCCAAGGTCTTAGATGACCGCGCCACCACAACCCCCAACCAGAACCAGAACGGCGCCAACGGAGCGCAATACTCCCTGGTCGCCGCGAACTTCCGCATCAGCGCCTTGGCTGCCAATGCCCTGGTCGCCTTGGAGGGAACACCGGACTTTGAAGATGCCTTCCTTACGCGCTCGAACGCCAAGGCCTTTAACCGGACGAGCGTCACCTTTGCCCAGGCGATGGTAGGCATAGAGTTGACCGATGATGGCGGCTTTGCCACCTCTGGCACCCTGGCGCAGGGAGACTCCTTCATCATCACGCTTGTCGCAGAAGTTGATACGGCCACAACCACCACCATCATCGTCTTTATCGACAACGGGACTCCCCCGTGGATAGATGTGCCCGAGTTGAAGAGCGTTGTCCTGGACAGCAGCTTTGGAGAAGCGAAATACCTGGAAGGTGTGACGTACGGCGATGAAGAAGACCCCTTGGAGCTTTTGGTGGTCACACATGACTACCTGGTTGACACGTCCGTCAAAGGCGCCCTCTATCCGGTCACGTACACCGTAACTGACACTGATGGCAACATGACATCTGCGACTGGTTACGTGTTCGTCGGCGCTGTTTACAACAGCATCGGCGTGGATGCCTGGAGTTTTGTCACCACGGTGAAGAACGTCCAGAACGCCGTGTCGCTGGATGACCTGATCCTCAGTCGCAGCAAAGCCCAGGCAATCGAGGCAGTGACCGCCCTTGATGGGACGGTCAGTATCGAGGACATCCCGTCTGTGGTACACAACGATGCCAGTCTGGCAGCCGTGGTTGACACCTACACACCAATCAGGATAGGCGTCTCTTTTGCTGATGACCCCTTTGTCGAGATCAGCGCACGTGTCATCGACAAGGATGAGATCAGCAACGACCCGGATCCCTTAGATGATATCCATGATGTGAACACCGATGATCCAGACGATAAGAACCGCTATGTAGTGGCCGCCAACCATGTCACGCTCACCTGGGCACAGGCAGGATCCCTGGAGGGGAGATCCGACATCATCACCGAGGCCACGCTGATCTATCTTGCCGAGGCGGAGGCACTCAGAGTCACTCCCCTGGGTGCCTTCTCGCCTATGAACGCAAGGGTCACAGCGAATAACATCCTGCAGGCGACAGGCTCTTATGATGTCACCTTTATCCCAGAGGGCGTTGGTGGGGTGTCGGTAACCGTGCAATTCACTGTTGTGGGCATGCTACCGGTTATCACCGTAGACGGCCCACTCAGGATAGCCCAGACCGAGAGCCCGGCGACCCTGACCCGGACGCAGCTGCTCCAGGGTGTGGATGTCTTCGATTCCAAGAGGCCGACCATCACCAAGGCTGATCTGGACATCACAAATAAAGTGGGTGTCTTCCCGACTATCGATACCTCGAAGGTGGGCGTCCATCGCGTGACCTACTCCATTGAGGATCCGATCATCACCCAGTTCGACGGCTCGCCGACAGTGGTGTCAGCCAAACGTGCGGTCATTGTGGATGACGGGCGCTTTGTCATAGACGAGTATGAAGAGCTCATCATCGGCGCCAAGAACTTTGTGGTGTCGATTGACGACCCCGGCTTTGACGGCACAGTGGCAGATGCTATCCGCCTTTCCTGGGCCGAGGCCTATGACTTTGAAGGCGAGGAGATGGATGTCGAGCTTATCAGCCCGCTTCCGCCTGGCTTCGCCGCCAAGGACCTGGGCGTCTATGCCTTCACCTTTGGTATTGTCGGCTCAGACTCCCCCACCATCACCATAACCGGTGAGATCGTCGATGCCGACGTCATCGACGAAGGCGATGACCCCTATAACGCCAAGTACGCCATCCTGGCCTCGCATTTCACGATGCTTGCTGAGGACGCAGCCGCAATCGTCGGCAGTGATGCCGGGCTTATCGCAGCCGCAAAAGCGCGGGTAGTCAAGCTGATCCCCAGCGCCACTGTTCCCAACAAGGATGTTGTCTTACATGATGACGGTGGTTTCAAGGCGCTCAAGGGGATCTACGGCCTCACTTTTGGGATCTCGGGCGTCGATCGCGCTGAGCGCTCAGCTGATGTCAACGGCACGGTCACCGACGACCAGCCTCCTGTGCTATCCCTGAGCACACCGTTCGAGGTGGCGCTGGGCGCTGTCTGGGACCGACCACTGGCTATGACGGACGTTTCGGCCATTGACCTGGGCGACGGTATCATCACCGACTGGGTCATCTATGACGACAAGGATCCCGGAAGCCCGTTGGATACGGACACGCCTGGCATCTATCAGGTCATCTATTCCGTCACTGACTCTGATGGCAATTCCGTCTCCAAGGAGCGGAGCGTTGTGGTCAATGACGGCCGCTATGAGGTGGGCAATGGCCGCGTACTCGAGGCCGGTTCCTTTGTCATCAAGACGGGCGATGTCCCTGCCAATGCCAGTTTGATCAAAGCACACCTCCTGGGTATGACCGACGCCAAGGTCTATGACGGTGAGACGGGAACACAACTTGCGCCAACCGCAACCATGCCGGATATCGCAAGCACCGGTGGCTACAGCAGGACGGTTGGTGAGTACAACATTATCGTGTCAACACCAGATACCCCAGGCGGCAGCATCTCCAAGCCTGTCAAAGGCAAGGTCGTCGATGCCGATGTCATCGACCATGAGCCGCTGGACCCCACTGACCCCGGTGGTTCGAAGGTCTATGTCTATGGCAAGAACGTTACCCTGTACGTTCCCGAAGCCCTGCTCATCACCACGGATGAGGAGCTGCTTGCAGCCCTGAAGGCCAGCGCCATTGTCGTTGACACCAAGGGCGACTTCCTCACGCAGGCGGTGATAGTCGTCGATGACGACGGCTTTGACGCGGTGCCTGGCAGCTACAAGGTCAAGGTGGCTGACATCGATAGCCTCTGTGAGATCGAGCTGACCGTCACCGTTATCTCCGGTAGCGTGCCTAAGATAACCCCCGAGCGCCCGATAATCGTGCCGATCTCCCCCGTTGGAGGCACGCTGACAGACGCCCAGAAGAAGGGCAGCTCTACCGCCTGGGACGATGATGACGGCAACCTGACATCAAGCATCGTTGTGACAGGCTCTGTCCCAGCGAATGTCGCCGGCGTCTACCCTGTCACACTCAAGGTCACCAACAGTCATGGCATGATAGACGAGGTCTCGACCATTGTGGTCATCGATGATGGCAACTTTGTGTTCGGCGATGACTACATCGTCTATGCGAAGGACTTCTCCATCGACAAGGACGAGGTAGATACCAGTAATCTCTCGACGCAGATCCGCACAAGGTCCTCTGCGTATGCAATCAGCAATGACGGCACGGTTGCCACTGCTGTGATCAGTGACTTTGGCGGTTACACGGATGCTGGAGGCACCTATCATCCGAGGGTCACCGTAGCTGAAGAGCCAACGCTCAGCAGGCAGATCACCGCCACGGTTATCGCACCGGCTGCTTTGTGGCGCTTGACCTTCGACCCCAACGGCGGCATCCTGTCCGGCCCAAGCGCCATCTATATCCAGGAGCCGAACACCAAGCTCAGCTATCTGCCCGTTGAGCCAAGGCGCACCAACTACGAATTCCTGTACTGGCGCACGCCATCCGGTGCACAATTCACCGTTGATACGCCAGTCACCAGCAACATGACCCTCACTGCCCAGTGGCAAAGGCTCCCTGACCCACCTGATCCTGTCATCAATGTCACAGTCACTCCTCCCCCGGTCATAGTCAACCCGCCAGCTGTCACGGTCAACCCACCGGCTGTCACGGTCAACCCACCGGCTGTCACGGTCAACCCACCGGCCGTCACGGTCAATCCGCCGGCTGTCAATATCACCAACCCACCGGCAAGCATCACTGTTGAGACACCGCCAATACAGCAGGGTGATACCTATGTCACCGTGACCGATCCCGATAAGACAGACGCCGATCCGACTAAGGTGTTGATCCCTGAACAGGTGTCGCCAGAAGACATGGAGAGGTATACCCCGCATTGGTCGCTGTTCGATCTCTGCGCCGTAGTGCTGACCCTGCTCCTGGCCGTGTTCTTCCTCCTGCGTTTCCTCATCACAGACCGCAAGAAGCAAAAGGAATATGACGAGGAGGCCATTGACTGGGCAAGCCTGTCAGCGATGCCACCCGAGAGACAGGCCGCTATACTGGCGAATCTCGAGGCGGACCGCGAGGCCCAATTCAAGAAGCAACGTGCCCAGGCGAATAAGGAGAAGGCGATCTATGTGAATACCCCGGTGCTGTTGTTCACCACCGCGGCATTTATTGAGGCATTGATCATCTTACTGACCACCCAGGACTTCACCGCCCCCATGGTGCTGTTGGATGAGTATTCCGTCCTGCTCTCAGTGATCGCATTTGTGCAACTGAGCCTGCCGATCATTGCGGCGGTGCTCTGGAACCGTAAGAACCGACAAGTCAGAGAGAACAGCGCTGCAGCCCCGTCTCCCAGGCTGTCAGAGAACTGAAGATGGGTTATGTAATAAAGCGAGGCAGCAAGTAAGAAAGGCGATTGAGTACCTCAGGCCTAGGGAAGCGGTGATAGGCTGCTTCCCTAGGCCTCATCATTGATGGTGAGACCGCCGCCTGAGGTGCCTGAGCCCTTCTTGCCACCGCCCCTTCCACCAAAGATAGGCGAGATAAGCTCCACCTCACGGGCCAGTGACTGGCGTTTGCGCGGCGCAGGTATCTCGCCTTCGCCCTTCGCAAAGACCACGTCGTTACCGTCATAGGTCGCCTCTATTATGTCCCCAGCCACCCATCTGCCCTCAAGCACCTGCTCAGAGATGGGGTCCTCCAGTATGCGCTGGATGGCGCGGCGTAGTGGCCGGGCGCCAAAGGCCGCGTCGGTACCCTCGTCGGCTATGTAGTTGCGCGCCTCCTGGGTGAGCGTGATGCTCATACCCTGCTCAATGAGACGGTCACGCAGGTCTGCGACCATGAGCTCTACGATCAGTGCGATCTGCTCCTTGGTCAGCGACTTGAACACAATGACGTCATCTATGCGATTGAGGAACTCCGGACGGAAGAGCTTCTTCATCTCGGTCATCACACGGCTGTTGATCTCCTTGTCGGAGAGCCCCGCCTTGCTGTCCGCGCCCGAGAAGCCAATGGGCGTCCCCTGCGCTATCTCACGAGCCCCCACATTGGAGGTCATTATGATGATGGTATTGCGGAAGTCCACCTTGCGCCCCTGCCCGTCGGTCAGGCGGCCCTCCTCCAATATCTGGAGCAGGATGTTGAAGACATCCGGGTGCGCCTTCTCGATCTCATCGAAGAGCACCACGGAATAGGGACGCTGACGCACGGCCTTGGTGAGCTGCCCGCCCTCGTCGTAGCCCACATAGCCGGGAGGCGAGCCCACAAGCCGGCTCACCGTGTGCTTCTCCATGTACTCCGACATGTCAAAGGAGATGAGTGCGTCCTCGCTGTTGAAGAGGAACTCCGCCAACGCTTTGGAGAGCTCGGTCTTACCCACGCCGGAAGGGCCTAAGAAGATGAACGAGCCGGCCGGGCGCTTGGGATCCTTGAGCCCTGCCCTTGACCGCCGGATGGCCTTGGAGATGGCAGTGACCGCCTCCTCCTGGCCGATGATGCGCTCGTGGAGCACCAGCTCCATGCGCAGCAGCTTCTGAGTTTCTGCCTCGGTGAGGTCAGCGACCGGGACACCGGTGGACATGGAGACTATGTCGGCGATCTCCTTGCCGGTGACGCTGACAACGTTCTTTGAGTTCTCCTCGCGCCACTTCTCCTCCAGCTCCTCACGCTCCTTGAGCAGCTGTTTCTCCGTGTCGCGCAGTTTGGCGGCGGTCTCGAAGTTCTGTGTGGCGATGGCTTCTTCCTTCTCGGCGCGCAGCTTGCGGATCTTCTCGTCCATCTCGTGCACGTCTGAGGGGATGGTCATGTTGCGGATGCGCATACGGGCGCCGGCCTCGTCTATCACGTCGATGGCCTTGTCCGGCAAAAAGCGATCCTGCACGTAGCGGTCTGAAAGCGAGACCGCAGCCTCCAGCGCCTCGTCGGTGAAGTGGACGCGGTGGTGGGCCTCATAGCGGTCGCGCAGGCCCTCGAGTATCTGGTAGGCCTGGTCGCTGGTGGGCTCCTGTATGGTCACGGGTTGGAAGCGGCGCTCAAGCGCCGTGTCCTTCTCCACGTGCTTGCGGTACTCGTCAGAGGTCGTGGCGCCTATCACCTGGATCTCGCCCCGTGACAGAGGCGGCTTGAGGATGGCCGCTGCGTCGATGGAGCCCTCGGCCGAACCAGCGCCGATGATGGTATGCATCTCGTCGATGAACAGGATGGTGTCCTTGCGCTCCATGACCTCCTTGACCACGCGCTTCATGCGCTCCTCAAACTCGCCACGGTACTTGGAACCGGCCACCAGTGCCGCAACGTCCAAGGTGATGAGTTGCTTGTGTCGCAGGATGTCCGGCACCTGCTCGACGGCGATGAGCTGGGCAAGGCCCTCGATGATGGCTGTCTTGCCCACGCCTGGGTCGCCCAGCAGAAGCGGGTTGTTCTTGGTGCGTCGGGAGAGTATCTGCATGACCCGCTCGATCTCATGCTCGCGCCCCACCACAGGGTCGAGCTTGTTCTCGCGGGCCTGCTGGGTGAGGTTGGTGCCGAACTCATCAAGTATGCTGCTGCCGTCCGAGTAGTCGTCCTCCATGAAATCCTGAGGGCCGGCAAAGGCTGGCGAGGAATGGATGATGTTGATGACGGCGCCCTTGACCATGGCGGCATCTATGCCCATCTGGGAGAGCGCCTGGATGGCAATGCCGTTGCCCTCGCGTACTATGCCCAAAAGCAGGTGCTCGGTAGATATGTAATTCTGGCCCAGCTGCATGGTCTCACGCAGGGCGAACTCCAAGACGCGCTTGACGCGTGGCGTGAAGCTCAGATGTCCACTGGGTGTGTTGGGGTCGACCTCTATGATGCCCTTCAGTTTCTCAAGGACCTGTTCATAGGTGACGCCCAGATTGCTCAGGGCCTGGGCAGCGATGCCCTCTTTCTCGCGGAGCAGGCCAAGCAGCAGATGCTCGGTTCCCACGTAGGCCTGTTTGAGTGAACGTGCCTCTTCCTGGGCCAGGGCCAAAACACTTCGGGCCTTGTCGGTAAAACGGTCGAAACTCATGCTCATTCTCCCTGGTAGTAGGATCAGTTGCGGCCGGATACGCGTTTGGGCTCACCGTCCGCGCGGCCAGGCGCGAATAACGCAGTCACGCGCCGCAGGCCTCAACCAACAGACTATGCTTCGTCTCTCATGTGGGGAAAGAGCAGGACATCACGTATTGAGGCCGAGTCGGTCAGCAGCATGACCAGGCGATCGACGCCTATGCCAACGCCGCCCGCAGGCGGCATGCCGTACTCCAACGCTCTGATGTAGTCCTCATCAAAGCCCATCGCCTCCTCGTCTCCCGCCGCCTTCGCTGCCACCTGGGCAGCGAAGCGCTCGCGCTGGTCGATCGGGTCGTTGAGCTCTGAAAACCCATTCGCGAACTCGCGCCCACAGATGAGAAGCTCAAAGCGGTCGGTTACCTCGTCGCTTCCCGCCTTCTTCTTCGCCAAGGGCGAGGTCTCCAACGGATGCTCGGTAACAAACGTGGGCTGCACCAGAGAGCCTTCCACCAGCTTCTCGTACAGCTCGGTGATCAGTTTACCTTTCCCCCAACCTTCTTGATAGATAATCTGATAATGGTTCGCTAAGGTTTTCAATTCTGTAAGCGTTCTGTTGAATGAGATTTCCTCCCCTGCAGCCTCGCTGACCAGATCGATCATGGTACGAGAAGGCCATTGGCCAGAGAGGTCCACCTCGGTGCCCTGATAGCTGATCTTCAGCGTGCCCAAAGCCGCGAGACAGGCCTGTTGGATGAGCTCTTGTGTGAACTGCTGTATGCCGTGTATGTCCGTATAGGCCTGGTAGGCCTCGAGCATGGTGAACTCCGGATTGTGCTGCGGGTCCATGCCCTCGTTCCTGAAGGAGCGGTTGATCTCGAAGACCCGCTCGAATCCACCTACTAACAGCCGCTTGAGGTTCAGCTCCGGTGCGACGCGCAGATAGAAATCGCGGTCCAAAGCGTTGTGATGGGTGACAAAGGGTTTTGCTGTGGCCCCACCGGGGATGGGGTGCAGCATGGGCGTCTCAACCTCAAGGAAGCCGCGCTCCATGGCTGCTGCGCGCAGGGCGGCGACAATCGCAAAGCGCCTGTTGAATACCTCCCTGACCTCGGGATTCATGATCAGGTCCACATAACGCTGCCTGTACCGGGTCTCTTTGTCCGTAAGCCCGTGGAACTTCTCCGGCAAAGGCCGCAGTGACTTGGTGAGCAGCTCTATGCGCTCAGGCGCTACAGACAGCTGTCCGCGCCGGGTGCGCATGACCAGGCCCGTTGCCCCTATCCAGTCGCCCAGATCCAGGTCCTTGGCCTGGGCAAAGCTCTCCTCGCCCAACGTGTCTATCTTGCAGAAAAGCTGGATGTCACCGGTGACGTCGCGGATGACAATGAAAAGCGCCTTTCCCTGGTCGCGGATGGCTATGATACGGCCGGCGATCTGCACGGCATCAGAGGTGGACTCGCCGTCTGCCAAAACGGCATAGCGCTCCTCCAGCTCTGTCACGTGGGTATCTACAGCAAAATGTCGGGCATAGGGTTCGGTTCCCTGAGCGATAAGAGCCGCGCGCTTTGCCTTGCGAACCTCAATGGGATCGTCGCCGGGCATATCTGCAACGTCTCTTTGCGTCAAGGCTTTACCTGCTTATCTTCAAGATCGTGAAGTTGACCGTCTTACCGTTGGGCGCCTCGGCGCTGACAACATCGCCCTTCTTGGCGCCGATGAGCGCAGCGCCTACCGGGGACTCATTGGAGATGCGTCCTGTGGTGATATCCGCCTCTGCGACGCCAACTATGGTGAAGGTACGCTCCGTACCATTGTCCATCTCCACCGTGACAACACTACCCACCACTACCTTGTTGGAGCGCTTGGGCGTTTCCACAACCGTAGCTGTGGACAGGATCTGTGAGATCTCCGCAATGCGGCTCTCCATCCAGGCCTGCTCGGTCTTGGCATCGTCATACTCGGAGTTCTCAGTGATATCGCCAAACTCTCTGGCAACCTTGATGCGCTCGCCGATCTCAACACGTTTAACCGTCTCGAGCTCATTGAGCTCCTGTTCAAGCTTCTCTCTGCCTTCAGGGGTGAGGATGATGTCTTTAACCATGGGTCTCTTAACTCCTTTGGTGGACGTTTCGGAGCCTTCAATTCGTGCCGCAGAGCCTTTTTGCCTCTGCTGGGCGGCCTTTGCCCAAGACGTACGGTCGGCCGCTTCATAATAGCAACGCGGCACGCGCAACAATTGTCGCGCATACCGCGTCACTGCGGTTTCTGGTATAAGTTACTTCTTTTTTGAAGAGGTTTTCTTCTTGGGGGCAGGCTCGTCGTCCTCGTCCTCATCGTCCTCGTCCTCATCGTCCTCGTCAAGGTCTGCCGCAGGCAGTTCCTCTTTGTTATCGAGTCCGTCACGGACGTTCTTGACCGTCTTGCCCAAGGCGCTGCCGAGCTTGGGAAGATTCTTTGGGCCAAAGATGACCAAGGCCACCACCAAGATGATTATGAGCTCTGGTACGCCCATCCCTAAAAGTGGCCCCGCGAATACTGCTGCTGAAATATACATTGTTCCTCCGTACTGGCTGATAACCTCAGGTACGAGCTAGTGTCTTAACATGCAAGCAGATAGGTTACCACTAAACGCCCATCCTGTCTTTAGCTGTAAGGAAAATTCTGAATGACAATACCGTGACAATCCATTTTAAACGCTATCACGGAACAACGCTTGTGTTTTTAAACCCTCGCGAGGGCGTGTCGCACCGTCTATTAATGTGTTTTCAACCTTACGGAGAAGGTGACCGAGTCCTTGTCGCTCACCGCTTCAATAATCCCTCCTGAGCGCTCCACGGCGTTTTGGGCTATGGAGAGCCCCAGGCCAAAACCACCTGTCTCACTCGTACGTGCCTGGTCAACACGATAGAAGCGGTCGAACAGGTGCGCAAGGTCCTCTGGGGCTATGCATACGCCAGTGTTGCGCAATGTGAAGACTACTTGCTTACGCTCCTGGTAAAGGGAGGCCCGTATCTGCTCCCCAGCGGGTGTATAGATGACGGCGTTATCGAAAAGCGCAACCAGGGCTGCTCTCAGGCTTTCCGCTTCAGCCATGACGATAAGATCAGGCTTGATTTCCCTTGTCAGCTCCACCTCCTTCTCAAAGGCGAGGGCATCAAAGCCCGTGCAAACCTCTTCCACCAGCTGACTTATATCCACAGGGCACAGCTCTGGTGGGGTTTCCTCCCCTTTTGACAGGTCGAGCAGACTGGCAACCAACCTGCCCATGCGTCCGGTCTCAGCCTCAATGACATCCAGCCACTGCATCTGGCTCTCAATGCTCTGGCTGCGATTCTCCCGCAGCACCTCCTGGTTGGCGCTGATTATGCTGAGCGGAGTCTTAAGCTCATGGGAGGCATCGGACATGAACTGCTGCTGGCGCAACCAGCTTGCCTCCACAGGACGCACTACACGCTTGGCGATCTGAGAGCTGACCACAAAGAACAGACAGAACAGGACAAGGCCAACGCCTATGAGGATCAGGCGTGTGGTTTCCAGGCTCTTTGTTGATTCTGTGATATCGACAATGGTCAACTGATAGGAGATGGCTATCTTTATCTGTTCTCTTTCTGGCAGATCCTGATCCTTTATTGAAGGCAACGTGAGGTCAACTGCATAAAGCCAGCTCTGGCCGTTCAGCTTGAAGGTGCCCAGTAGCGACTTGCTCTTCAAGAATTGGTCGACTCCCGCCTGGTAGACATCAGCAGGATAGACAACGCCAAAGTCAGCCGCCCAATAAGAGGTATAAAGCTCTGGGGGCACCCGCACGGTGGTAACAGTATCGTCAGAAATCATTTCCCTGAGCTCAGTCAATAATGCACTAGGAATGACAGGCTCGGGCAGCCCTCCGTCTTCAAAAAGGACATATCCTCTACCACCTGGGCTCACCTGCATGATTATCTGAGTGAGATAGTTGGTACATGCATTAAAAAGGGCAGGTGCGTCTAAAGTGCTAGATTGATCCTCAACAAGTGATAAATTGGGGCCTCTGTAATCATCTTCCACGATGAGCATCTTGCCTGTTATCGTCCTTCCCGTCAGTCCATGCATGGGAAGAATCACGAAACTCACCGCTATCCCATCAGAGGTAGCCTCTTCGATTTCATAGAGCGCTACGCGATGAGCAAAATGTGTCTGCTTTTGCTCCAACCTGAGAAGTACTCGGTTCTCAGTTTGGGCATTAGCTCCGGCCATCACATAGCTCAGGCTGAGGACAACTACCAGCAGAGCCGTTAGCACTACCATGTTCATGAGAAGAATACGGTTCCTGAGTTTCTTGAACATCATGCCTCCTCCCCTTCCGCTTCAGGTACAAGGCGATATCCCCTACCTCGTATGGTTTTGATATGTACTTTGGTGTCAAAGAGGGCGAGCTTCCTGCGCAGGAAGGAGATATACGTCTGTACACGCTGCTCAGAGGCATCTGAATCAAACCCCCAGACCCGATCTATGATGCTTTGCGTGGCGAGTGTTATACGGGGATTGCGCAGGAAGAGCTCCAGGAGCTGAGACTCCTTGAGGGTTAACTGGCATGACTGTCTCCCCTGTCGCAGTGTGAGGGTTGCCAGGTCGAGTTCGAGGTCAGCTGCCGCCAGAACGGTATCGGGCAACAGGTCGCCACGGCGGCGTGAGAGCGCACGGAGACGAGCCATGAGTTCGGCCATCTTGAAAGGCTTGGTGAGATAGTCGTCAGCTCCGCCGTCAAGGCCGCGCACCTTGTCGTTGGTCTGCGTGCGCGCGGTAAGCAGGATGACTGGGGTGGTCAGACCGGCGTCGCGCACTTCCTTCAGCACGCTGAAGCCGTCACGCCTGGGTAACATGATATCGATGATAAACGCGTCATGGATGCCTGAGAGAGCAAGCTCAAGTCCGCTTTCACCGTCAAAGCAAAGGTCAACGGCGTAGTGGTGGCCTACCAGGATCCTCTGCATGGCTTCAGCCAAACTGCGGTTGTCCTCGATAATCAGCAAGCGCATACTGCCAGACCTCCTGTTGCCCCACTCTCCTATTGCCAGCCCACTATAGCAAACCCCGCTTAAAGAAAGCTTAAGCATCTGACAAAGGGGACATGACAAAGGGGACATGACAAAGGGGACGGTTCTATTTTGTCCTTTTCAAGGACTAAATAGAACCGTCCCCTTCTGTCTTGAACCGTCCCCCGTGTCACTTCATGAAGCTTGAGAAGTCCTGGCCACCAAGGAGGATATGCACAGCCAGATCGCGGATAGCGGCAAAGGCCGCTATCTCAATGAAACTCAGAACCAGACAGAGCGCAAGCAGGAACAACCAGTGCTTAAGCGTGCGGCGAGGGAATAAGCGCTTGCTGAGTGTCAGCAGGATGAGGTTCAAGCTGACGACCAGCGCAAGGAAGGCTGCCGCCGCGAAGAACGGGGAGACAACGCCAAGATAGGGATACAGAAGGAAGAAGGCGATACTGAGTACCAGGGTCAAAAGCAGTTCAAGAGCGAAGATCGAGGGTTTATCAAAGGCCTTCTTGGATGCGTCGGCATCCTTGCGGATGGTGAAGAGGAGCGGCGTCAGGAGGATGCCCGCGCCAATGCCGGTACCAAGGCCCGTGAAGTAACGGATGGCATTGGTGGTGGGCCTGAGCCCCAGATAGGAGCTCAACCCATCCAGGGCCATGGGCAACACCAGGAGTATCAGGATCAACATGCACCACAGCGGCGGAAGGTCGCCCGGTTTCTTCTCCGTGCGGGCATAGATGATGAACGCGGAGATGAGTGTGAACAGAAAGCCAAGGTAGATCCCAGTGTCACGCGCACAGACCGAGAAGGTCAAGCCCCCTGCCTCAAAGCAGCGGGAGGCGATCTGATGGCAGAAGCCATGACCCAGAAAATCCAGGAACTCTTGCATGGGATGGGTACCAACCCGTTCTTATCGTGATAAAGCAACAGAACAACAGGAATCATTATACGGCGAGCGGGGCGCGCCGGCTGGCATAGTGCGGCGATGTGTCATAATACATTGCACCACCTGTAACCGATCCGACGGATTCCCATGATTTCGACACAGCTTTCTGTACCACTCTATGCGCAGGCGCTGAGCAATCTGCACGGCATGGTTATTTGCGCCAACAGCGCTTCGCATCTCTGGCCGCTTTCGCGTGCGCACACACCACTGGAACTGATACCTGATGCCGCTCAGGGTGAAAGCCCGCTTGCCAAGGCGATAGGGGCCCTTCGGCCTTACTGCGAAGGACGGCTGCTGATCGCTACGCCGCAGGAGATCGCTCCCTGTGTTCAGGCACATATCGAGGAGTATGCCCTGCTCAAGCCGGGTGAGTATCAGTTGCTTGTAGAGCCACACCCCCGTGGGACAGCGCTGACCTGTGCGCTGGCAGCGGCAACGGTGAAGCTGGCTGACCCCCATGCGACCCTGGTCTGCCTGCCGGCGAACATCGCCTTTGATGCGGACTCACGCTGGGAGCACGCGCTGAAGAAGGCCCACCAGGCCGTAGGACTGGGACGCATAGCGGTCATTGGGAGCTCTGTCCCGCCGCTGAGCAGATATCAGCAGGACAAGGGCCGTCCCTCTGTGCATCAGACAACCCAGGCGCTGGATATCGAGGAGAACATACCGCTGTTGGGAACGATACGCCTGGGCGCCCCGCATCCGGATATCGAGGGCGTCTTCAAGGTGCGCAGTTTCATCGCGCGCCCCGCTCCCGCTGTCGCCTGGCGGGCCCAACAGAGCCGTTCGCTGTGGAACACCCACATCTTCATGCTGAAGGCTGATCTTGCCCTGGCTGAGATGCGTGCTGCGGAGCATGCGTCCGACGAGCCACGTCTGCGCGCAGTGACGCGGATCGCCGAGACGGCGCGGTTCTTTGTCTCCTTGGGTGATGAGCACTGGGGCAGCAAAGAGGCCGTCAAGCTGCTGGAGACCCTGCCGGAACTCAGCTTTGAGGAGGCGGTCTTTGAGACCTCCGCGGCGCTGGCTGCTGTGCCTACAAGTATCGAGTTCGCGGACCTGACCTCGCTGAGCGGTTATGAGCGTTCGATAGAGCCAGACGCAAAGGGGAACCGGACGCGTGGCAATACACTTGCCCTGCAGTCCCGCAACACCACTATCCTGGCCGATGCGGGCAAGTTGGTGGTAACGCTGGGTCTTGACGATGCCCTGGTCATCGACACCCCCGATGCCACGCTTATCGCCAGCAAGCAGGCCCTCGCGGCTATGCCGAGCGTCATAGCCGCCCTGCGCAACACCAACGCCCCAGAATTGTAGAAGCACGACAAAAGGCCCCGGCTTCCAGAGGGAGCCGGGGCCTTTTCTACCAGTTGCGACTAAAAACTACCGGTTGTCAGAGGCGGCGAACTTCTCAGCAAGCGCGGCCTGGCCGGCAGCAAGACGAGCCAGCGGCACACGGTAGGGCGAGCAGGACACATAGTCCAGGCCTATCCTGTGGAAGATCTTCACACTGTCCGGGTCACCGCCATGCTCACCACAGACACCCAACGTGATATCCTCGTTCCCATTGCGCCCCAGCTCACAGGCCATGGCAACCAGTTTCGCCACACCAAAGTCGATGGTCTCAAAGGGGTTGCACGGGATAAGCTTGCGCTCCAGATAGCGCGGGATGAACTTGGACTCAACATCGTCACGTGAGAAGCCAAAGGTGGTCTGGGTCAGGTCATTGGTGCCAAAGGAGAAGAAGTCGGCATAACCGGCGATCTCATCGGCGGTCACTGCGGCACGCGGCAGCTCGATCATCGTGCCTATGGGCAGCGGGAGCTCAACCCCGTATTCCACAGCAACCTCATCCAGCACAGCCACAGCCTCACCACGGAGGGTCACCAGCTCGTCGGTGACGCTCACCAGCGGGATCATGATCTCGGGATCAGGATCGAAGCCTTCTTTGATGAGGCGGGCGGTCGCCACGGCTATAGCCCTCACCTGCATGGCAGGAAGCTCAGGATGGACAATGGCCAGACGGCAGCCACGCAGGCCCAGCATGGGGTTCATCTCCACCATGGAGTCGATGCGTGCAAGCAGCTTGCGCTTGGTGGCGATAAGGTCGGCGTCGTTGCTG
>WRHL01000049.1 GCA_009783245.1 Coriobacteriia bacterium | reverse complement strand
TGTTCAGTTGACTGGGGCGTGGGAAACTGGCAAAATGTTACGGTTTTGAAAATGTAAATATCGCTACCTAAGACAGCCGGTGCTCAAGAAGTTTAAATGGACAGGATGTCCAGCCTGCCGAGGTGGTCGTTAGAAGGAAATATGTTTCCTCTTGAACCGCGGCCCTCACTGTCTGTAGCGAGGGTCGTTTTGTTTGAGAGGAGGTGCTCTATGCCCAACCAAGCCAAGATCGAGACTGTCAAGAAGATCAAAGATGACCTTGATGCAGCCGATGCTATCTGGATTGTCGACAACCGTGGCCTGACCGTCAAACAGGCTGAAGACCTGCGCGCAAGGATCCGCGCCCTGGGTGCTTCGTACAAGGTCTACAAGAACTCCTTGACCGAGTTCGCCCTGGCAGATCTGGAATTCCCCAGCATTGGGGGAGTGCTCGAAGGCCCCTCGGCCTTTGTATTTGTCAGCGGAGACCCCGTTGCGTCTGCCAAGGCGCTTAAAGTATTCGCAAAGGAGAACGAGAAGCTCAAGATCAAAGGCGGTTACCTCAACAAGGAGATCATGACCGCTGACCAGGTCAGAGCCATTGCCGACCTGCCTTCACGCGAAGAGCTTATCGCGAAACTCATTGGTACCATCCGCAGTCCGCTTGCTGGCGTTGTCCAGGTGCTCAATGGCCCTGCTTCCCAGTTGGTGCGTGTGCTTGGCGCTATCAGCGAGAAAGCAGCATGAAAGTCTAATCAAGAACACTGAGATCATTTAGAACAGAAAGGAGCCAATCATGGCTGTAACAAAAGAAGAGATCATCCAGGCTTTAAAAGAGATGCCAGCGCTTGAGCTGTCAGAGCTTGTCAAGGAACTTGAAGAGGTATTTGGCGTTTCCGCTGCCGCTCCAATGGCCTTTGCGGCAATGCCCGCTGGTGGAGACGCTGCCGAGGAAGCAGCCGAGGAGAAGACCAGCTTCGACGTAGTGCTTGAGGGCTACGGCGACAACAAGATCGCCGTCATCAAGGTTGTCCGCGAGCTGACCAGTCTGGGTCTCAAAGAAGCCAAGGACTTGGTTGAGGGCGCGCCCAAGAACGTGCTCGAAGGTGTTGACAAGGCGAAGGGTGAAGAGGCTGCGCAGAAGCTTAAGGATTCCGGCGCTGCCGTAACCCTTAAATAGTTCCATCCATCTGAGCGGCTTGATATTAGAAAAAAGGGGGGTTAAGAGGGTCACCGTGCGACGGTGACCCTCTTGTGGGTTGTTTCAAGCACACTTCAACCATCCTGCCCAAAACCGCACAGCGATGCCCCGGATTGCCACGTCATGCTGCGCATGGCTCGCAATGACGGAAAAGGGTATTAAGTGATTAATAGAATGACAAATATAATATGACTTCTTGTAAACAAGTATTGACAAAGCAGCATAAAAGAACTACTGTTTAAGGTTGCGACTATTGACGGCTTCTCTCACTTCAGAAGGAGGAATCCCCCTTGCCACGAGGACAAACTCCCACTCAAGCAACACTTAACCGAGAGCGCAAGAGTTTCGCAAAAATCCCCGAAGTCATGGATGTTCCAAATCTACTTTCGATCCAGATCGATTCGTTCAATTGGTTCAAGACTGACGGGCTTGCGGAGGCTTTTCGCGACATTTCTCCCATTGAGAATGCAACAAAGAATCTACAGGTGGAATTTGGGAACCACGAGTTCGGTGACCCGAAATTCTCAGTAGATGAATGCAAGGCGAAGGATATCTCCTACCAGGCTCCCCTGTTTGTGGAAGTGCGTTTCATCAACACGGATACGGGGGAGATCAAGGAGCAGGAGGTGTTCATGGGTGATTTCCCACTCATGAGCCCCCGAGGCACCTTTGTCATCAACGGCACAGAGCGCGTGGTGGTCAGCCAGCTGGTCCGTTCGCCAGGCGTCTACTTCTCAACCGAGCCGGACAAGACCTCCGACAAGATGATCTTCAATGCAAAGGTCATCCCTTCACGGGGAGCTTGGCTTGAGTTCGAGACCGACCGTCGCGACATCCTGTCGGTGCGCGCCGACCGCAAGCGCAAGCAACCGGCTACGCTGCTCATGCGGGCCTTAGGTATAGCTAACAGCCGCGAGGAGATCATCGAGCTGCTTGGTGAGACGGATCTGGTGCTCCGCACGCTCGACAGAGATAACGCCCTCACGCGCGAGGATGCCCTGATCGAGCTCTACAAGCGCCTGCGCCCCGGCGAGCCGCCCACAGTGGATTCGGCACGCACACTGCTCGAGGGCCTGTTCTTCAACCCGCAACGTTATGACCTGGCCAAGGTTGGGCGCTACAAGATCAACAAGAAGCTTGGCATTGATGCCCCGGGGAACCAGAGCACACTGACCCATGAGGACATCCTCAAGACCATGCGTTACATAGTCGATCTCCACGCAGGTGACGAGACAAAACAGATCGACGACATCGACCACTTTGGCAATCGCCGCATCCGCACCGTAGGTGAGCTGATCCAGAACCAGTTCCGCATTGGCCTTTCCCGCATGGAGCGGGTGGTACGCGAGCGCATGTCAACACAAGAGGTGGATGATATCACGCCGCAGTCCCTTATCAATATCCGTCCTATCGTTGCGGCGATAAAGGAGTTCTTCGGTTCATCACAGCTCTCACAGTTCATGGACCAGACTAACCCGGCTACCAGTATCACGCACAAGCGCCGCCTCTCGGCCTTGGGCCCTGGCGGCCTTTCCCGCGAGCGTGCTGGTTTTGAGGTGCGCGACGTGCATACCTCACACTACGGACGCATGTGCCCCATCGAGACCCCTGAAGGCCCCAACATCGGCCTTATCGGCTCGTTGGCAACCTATGCCCGGGTCAACCCCTATGGTTTCATCGAGGCTCCCTACCGCCAGGTTGTCGGCGGGAAGGTCACCGATGATATCGACTATCTGACTGCCGATGAAGAGGAGAACTACATCATCGCGCAGGCTAATGAGCATTTCGATCAGGAATCCCGCCGCTTTGGGTACTTCGACGCCAAAGGGAAGTTCATCCCTGCAAAAAAGGTGCTGTGCCGTGTGAAGGATGCCCATGGCGTCTTTGGCGAGCCGGAGGAAGTCGATCCCAAACGCGTGCAGTACATGGACGTCTCTCCTAGACAGATGGTGTCCGTGGCGACAGCGCTCATCCCGTTTCTGGAGCATGATGACGCGAACCGCGCACTTATGGGATCGAACATGCAACGACAGGCCGTGCCGCTGCTCAAGCCCCAAGCCCCGTTGGTGGGTACCGGTATGGAGCATCGCTGCGCCGTTGACTCAGGAGAGATAGTCCTGGCAACCCGCGCCGGCGTAGTGGAGTACGTGCAGACCGACAGAGTGACCATCCGCGCCAAGGATGGCACACTTGATGAATATGAGCTTCCCAAGTTCCAACGCTCCAACCAGAGTGGTTGCCTCAACTACAAGCCCCTGGTCCGCGTGGGGCAGGAGGTCTTCGCAGGTGATGTCCTTGCTGATGGTCCGGCAATCGAGTTCGGCGAGCTTTCGCTTGGCCAGAACCTGTTGGTGGCTTATATGCCTTGGGAAGGTTTCAACTACGAGGACGCCATCATCCTGTCAGAGCGCATAGTGAGCGACGACTTGCTCACCTCGATCCATATCTCCCAGTATGAGGTGGATGCCCGGGACACCAAGCTTGGGCCCGAGGAGATCACACGCGAGATCCCCAATATCTCTGACGACATGATCGCCAACCTCGACGCGGACGGCATCGTCCGCATTGGCGCCGAGGTCTTCCCCGGCGACGTTCTGGTTGGCAAGGTCACCCCCAAGGGCGAGACCGAGCTGACAGCTGAGGAGCGCCTGCTGCGCGCCATCTTTGGCGAGAAGGCCCGCGAAGTACGCGACACCTCGCTTAAGGTGCCGCACGGCTCTGGCGGGCGTATCATCGGTATCTCCCGTTTTGCCCGCGACAGCGGCGACGAGCTTTCCCCGGACGTCAATGAACTGGTGCGTGTCTTTGTGGCACAGAAGCGCAAGATCCAACAGGGTGACAAGCTTGCCGGCCGTCACGGCAACAAGGGCGTCATCAGTCGCATCCTGCCCATCGAGGACATGCCCTATCTCGCTGATGGCACGCCTGTCGATATCATCCTGAACCCGTTGGGCGTTCCCTCACGTATGAATGTGGGGCAGCTTTTGGAAACCCATCTGGGTTGGGCCGCGCATTTTGGCTGGTCAGATGAGGAGACGGCACACTCGGTTGCGGGAGACATGCATGTAGCGACCCCGGTTTTCGACGGCGCCACAGAAGGCGAGATCTCCGACGCCATCAATAAAGCGAACACCAACCTGCTCAAGCGGACAAAAGAGCAACTCAAGGACCTCACCCGTGAGGAGTTTGTCCCGCAGCTCTCGCTGCATGGCAAAGCCTGGCTCTATGATGGCCGCACCGGCGAGATGTTCCGCGAGCCCATCACCGTGGGTTGGAACTACATCCTCAAGCTCAGCCATCTGGTCGACGACAAGATCCACGCGCGTTCGACCGGCCCCTACAGCCTGATCACCCAGCAACCTCTGGGTGGAAAAGCGCAGTTCGGCGGCCAACGCTTTGGCGAGATGGAAGTGTGGGCGCTCTACGCTTACGGCGCCTCCCATGTGCTGCAGGAGATCCTGACGATAAAATCAGACGACACTGCGGGCCGTGTCAAAGCCTACGAGCACATCATCAAGGGCGAGAACATCCCTGCGGCTGAGGTACCTGAGTCCTTCAAGGTCCTGGTCAAGGAGATGAAATCGCTCTGCCTGGACGTCGAGCTCATCGGCGAGGCGCGGGAAGAGAGCCTTGAGGACTTCGCCTCTGAGGAACCTGGAAGCCTGGCTGCGGCTATCATGATGCAGGATTTCGACTCCGATGAGGATACCCTCGACTTCATCGCCAGTGGCCTTGATGAACTGGGTATAGAGAACTTCGGAGGCAACCTGGAGGCCCTTGCTGAAGGCCTGGAAGGCAGTGCGAACGATGACAAGCTGCCATCACTTTTCGATGGCCTGGAAGACAGCGCGGAAGGAGAGGAGTGAGCATGACTGAATTCGATGTCAACAACTTCGATCAACTCCGCATTGGACTGGCTTCCGCCGAGCGCATCCGCTCGTGGTCACGGGGAGAGGTCAAGAAGCCGGAGACCATTAATTATCGTACACTGAAACCTGAGAAGGACGGCCTGTTCTGCGAGAAGATCTTTGGGCCTACCAAGGACTGGGAATGCAACTGCGGCAAGTACAAGCGCATCCGTTTCAAGGGGATTGTCTGCGAGCGCTGCGGCGTTGAGGTCACGAGGTCCAAGGTGCGCCGCGAGCGCATGGGCCATATCGAGCTTGCAGCTCCGGTCAGCCACATCTGGTATTTCAAGGGCTCGCCTTCACGGCTGGGCTATCTGTTGGATATCCCGCCCAAGGAACTCGAGAAAGTGCTCTATTTTGCCTCCTCAATCATCAATTGGGTGGATACCGAGGCTCGTGAGACCGATGCTTGGGAGCTCAAGGACGAGTTGACGGCTGATCTCGAGGAATTGGACGCCGAGCTCGAGCGTGCCATCGAGGCGACACGCCGCCTGTCGACAGAATCCTCAGACAGCGAGGACGCGGATTCTGATATCGAAGAGGATGAGCGCCTGACACCGGAAGAGGTGGAGCTCGAGGTCACGGATCTGCGCGAGGAGTACGCCGAGCGCAAGGAGCTGCGCATAGAGGCCTATGAGGCCTTCCTCAAACTGAGTGAGAAGCAGCTGGTCAGCGACGAGTCGCTCTACCGTGAGATGCGTCTCAACTACAGTGAGTATTTCCGCGGTGGTGTTGGTGCAGAGGCGGTACGTGAGCTTTTGCGGGCCATCGACCTGGAGAAGACGGCCGCAGACCTGCGCCTGATCATCGACGAGGGCAAAGGGCAGCGCCGCGCAAAGGCCATCAAGCGCCTCAAGGTGGTCGACGCCTTCATCAAGAGCGAAAACAAACCCGAGGACATGATCCTCGACGTCATACCCGTCATACCGCCCGACCTGCGCCCCATGGTGCAGCTGGACGGCGGGCGTTTCGCGACCAGCGACCTCAACGACCTGTACAGGCGTGTGATCAACCGTAACAACCGTCTGAAGAGGCTTTTGGACCTGGGAGCGCCCGAGATCATCGTGAACAACGAGAAGCGCATGCTGCAAGAGGCCGTGGACTCGCTCTTTGACAACGGAAGGCGCGGTCGGCCGGTAACCGGGCCGGGCAACCGTCCGCTCAAATCCATCAGCGACATGCTGAAGGGCAAACAGGGGCGTTTCAGGCAGAACCTTCTGGGCAAGCGCGTGGACTATTCCGGCCGCTCCGTCATTGTGGTGGGGCCAACGCTGAAGATCTACCAGTGCGGCCTGCCCAAGATCATGGCGCTCGAACTGTTCAAGCCCTTTGTGGTCAAGCGCCTGGTGGAACTCGAGCACTCCCCCAATGTCAAGGCCGCGAAAAAGGCCGTAGACCGTGCTGTCTCCACAACGGTCTGGGACGTTTTGGAAGAGGTCATCGCAGAGCATCCGGTGCTCTTGAACCGCGCACCTACCCTGCACCGCCTGGGCATACAGGCCTTTGAGCCGGTGCTGGTAGAAGGTAAGGCAATCCGCCTGCATCCGCTGGTATGTACCGCGTTCAATGCCGACTTCGACGGCGATCAAATGGCAGCCCACGTGCCGCTTTCCAGCGAAGCGCAGGCTGAGGCGCGTGTCCTGATGCTTTCAGCGAACAACATCAAGTCGCCTGCACACGGGCGTCCTTTGGCCGTGCCCACGCAGGACATGATCATCGGTTTGTACTACCTCACCGCTGCCCGCGAGGACTTCCCGGGCGAGGGGCGTATCTTCATGAGCTTTGACGACGCCCTCAATGCCTATGACTCACGCGCTGACCTGGACCTGCAGGCGAAGATCATCGTACGCCTGTTGGAGGATACGGTCATCGAGACCGCCTATGGCGAGTTCGAGGAGCATAGGGCAGGCGAGCGCATCGAGACCACCATCGGCCGCATCACCTTCAACAACGTGCTGCCCGAGGATCACGCCTATGTGAATTATGAGATGAACAAGAAGGAGATCGCACGGCTGGTTGAGGATTGTTGCAACCGCTACACCGTTGCCCAGATGCCGCAGATACTCGACGGCCTCAAGGCCATAGGCTTCCACTACGCAACCCGCGCCGGGGTCACCGTCAGCGTCTTTGACGCGACGGTTCCCCCTGAGAAGGAGGCCATCCTCGCTGAGGCCGACAAGAAGGTCGCTGCCATCGACGCTGACTATGAGCTTGGCCTCATGAGTTCGGATGAACGCCATCGCCAGGTGGTCGACATCTGGAACGCCGCCAACGAGGAAGTTGGCGAGGCCATGGCGAACAACTTCGACAAGTTCAATCCCATCTACATGATGGCCTTCTCCGGCGCCCGCGGCGACATCAAGCAGATCCGCCAGCTTGCCGGTATGCGCGGTCTTATGTCAGACCCCAAAGGTGAGATCATCGACCGTCCCATCAAGGCGAACTTCCGCGAAGGCCTCTCCGTGTTGGAGTACTTCATCTCCACCCACGGCGCCCGCAAGGGTCTGGCCGACACGGCGCTGCGAACCGCTGACTCCGGCTACCTGACGCGACGTCTGGTGGATGTGGCCCAGGACGTCATAGTCCGAGACGTGGATTGCGGCACCGATGACGGCATTGATTATGAGCTCCTTAACGATAAGGGCGAGATCGACCGCAATCTGATAGGCCGCTGCCTGCTTGAGTCCTGCGTGAACAAGAAGACCGGCGAGATCCTGTTGGAGAAGGACACGTACATCTCTTCCGTGGCCGATGTGCAGAAGCTCATCGACGCTGGGTTGAAAGCCGTGCGGATCCGCACCATCATGACCTGCCACGCGCATCGCGGCGTCTGCCAGAAATGCTACGGCTGGGACCTTGCGGCCTCGCGGCCTGTGAACATAGGTACGGCTGTTGGCATCATTGCCGCCCAGTCCATTGGCGAGCCGGGCACGCAGCTGACCATGCGCACCTTCCACACCGGTGGCGTTGCGGGTGAGGATATCACCCACGGTCTGCCGCGTGTCACCGAGCTCTTCGAGGCCCGCCGGCCAAAAGGCCAGGCCATCCTCGCTGAGATCTCGGGAACACTGCAGATCACCGGTGATAGAAGGCAGCGGATCGCTACTATCATCGACAACAAGGGCAATCTGCGGGAGTACCACATCCCCGGGCGCGCCCAACTGATGTCTGACATGGCTGATGGTATCCGCGTTGAGGTTGGCCAACAGCTGACCAAGGGCTCCATCAACCCCCATGACCTGCTGCGCCTGACCGACTCGAACACCACACTGCGCTACATTGTCAAGCAGGTGCAGGATGTCTATATCAGTCAGGGTGTCGATATCAACGATAAGCACATCGAGGTCATCGCCCGACAGATGCTGCGCAAGGTTGCCGTGCTTGATGCCGGTGACAGCGAATACCTGCCCGGCAAGCAGGTTGATGCCTTTGAGTTCGCCCATGAGGCTGAGCGTATCGCCCTTGAGGGCGGTGCGGTACCCGTTGGGTCCCCGCTGCTTCTGGGCATCACCAAGGCCTCGCTGGCCACAGACTCCTTCCTGTCAGCTGCGTCATTCCAGGAGACTACCAAGGTGCTCACCGATGCAGCCATCGAGGGCAAGGCGGATGACCTGCTCGGCCTGAAGGAGAACGTCATCATCGGCAAGCCTATTCCTGCTGGTACTGGCCTCAAGCGTTACAGGGATATCAACCTCACCTACAAGGGCGAGCTGCTTGAGACCCGTAAGAGCAAGATGGAGGATCTGCCGGCATGGGCGCCAAACGAGCTTTGGGAGTTGGAGAGTCTGATACCAAAGCCCTCAGAGTGGGCGATTGATGGCGAGGACTACCTGAGTTCATCCAACGGGTTGGCAAGCTATATCAGCAGCCTCTCTTCTGATGGGCGCTCACACGCTATCCCTCTGGAAGTCGCCCGTCTCTATCTCTTTGATGACCTGGGTGTCTCCCAGCGTTGGGCGAACAAGTTCTCAGAGGTGGGCATCGAGATGGTGGGCGACCTTATCGGTAAGACCGAGGAGGAACTGCTGCGCATTGAGGGCATTGGTGGCAAGGCCATTGAGGAGCTCAAAGCCGGGCTGGAGGAGCGCAATCTGCTCTATCTGCTTGAGGGCCCCAAAGAGGAAGAGGAGCCTGACGTCACCAAGCTGCTTGAGATGGTCTTCTCGCCCGATGACAGCGACCTGTTTGTAGGCGGAGAAGTGCCGCTGACCTATAGCATAGATCCCGATGACGATGTCATGGGTAGTCCGTTGCAGGGCGCCAGGACGAACCACAATGACGCCAGTGAGCTGGATGAGCTTTTAGGGCAGATCAGCCTTTCAATCGAAGAGCCCAATGCTCTTGAGGACACTGAGAACTAAAGAAACAGCATCGCGCGGGCTTTTATAACCCGCGCGACACGATTAATCATAGTTGCGATTGTTACCTTGGCCGGCGCCTTGACCTTGGCCGGCGCCGTGGCCCTGTTGCATGCCCTGACCCTGACCTTGGCCTTGGCCTTGGCTGTTAGCGGCGCGGCAATCCTGAGTGCGTTGGCGGATCTGCCCCAGGCTGCAATCACGGTAGGCGTCTACAGAAGCCTCAGCATCCACCTCAAGTAGTTCCTGGATCGCCTGGTACCGGGCGGGAGTCATGTTGCATTGACGGGCATTGCCGTGGACTTCTGCAGAGACCGTAAAGACCTCAGCAGTGCCTGCGCTTTGACTGGCAAACATCTGTCTATCAACGCATTCCTGCAGGGCGGGGCAAAGCCGCGCCTCCGTTTGGCTGCTTTGCGTCTGCACCGTGACAGATATGGAGAAATCATCTGCCAGGTATCCGTTGGCTTCCATGCATGAGAAGAGCAGATCAACCGCCTTGTCGTAGTCTTTCCCTTTAACGGGAGTCTCACTGAGGATGCGCTCGCCCTCCTCGTTGAAAGCCCGAGCGTCGATGACCCGGTCAAAGCGGTTCAGCGTCAGCTCCAGGGAAGGGTTCACGTCGATGCTGACATAGGCAGCAGCCGTGGTGTACAGGTTGAACGCTGCGATGCCCATGAACAAGACCGCTGCTGTTGCAAAAGCCCCTGCCAGCTTGGGAATGCTCAAGCCCCTGCTTCTTGACTGCTTCTTCTCGCGCTGGGAGCGCAGGTAAGCCATGGTGCTGTCCACCAGGGCATTATCAGCATGGATCCCGTCGAACGCGGATTGGATCTTATGCTCCATTCAGCTCGCCTCCCAGCATTGACCGTAACTGCTCCTTGGCTCTGCCGAGCCAGGTATAGATGGTATTCTCCCTCTGCCCCATGATGCGGGCGATCTCTTTGGCCTTATAACCTTCATAGTAGTGCAGGTAGATGACGGTGCGGTACTTTGGAGGCTTCAGTCGCAACACAGCGTCGAGCACCTCTGTGTTGCTAGCGGGTATGGTGATGTCAGTGGTATCCGTGTCCTGCAGAGAGGAGACCCTGCGTTGCCAGAAGGCCTTCTGGATATCCTTACAGGCGTTGATGGTGACGCGGATGATCCAGGCCTTCTCATGGGTTTCGCCTTGGAAGTCAGGTTGATGGAGGGCGTATTTCAAGAAAACCTCCTGGAACACGTCCTCCACATCGCTTCTGTTAGGCAGGTGCATAAAACATATCCGTCGCACGGTGTCTGCATAGCTGTGAAGCGCCCTGCGTATGTCTGCTTCGCTTCGAATAGCCAACCTCCCAGCCTACCGCATCCGACCCCCGCCACAACCAAAGCCAGCGCCACCGCCGCCACCTAAGCCGCCACCTAAGCCGCCACCCAGGCCACCACCATAAAGGGGACACCGATAATATACCCCGTTATGCTCGTGCAGGCCAAGCTCTGTGCAACCGGTCACGGGGCAGGGCGGATAATCTGCCTGGTAGGCCCTGCCGCACCCAAGCCCGGTGTTGAAGAAACCACAACGGTAGTACACGCCGTCATGTTGATGCACACCAAGTAGCGTGCAGTCCTCTACGGGACAGGGCGGGTAGACGCTCTGGACGGCTGCTCTCCCGCCGCTTTGCCCGCCTCCTTGCCCATGGCCATTGCCGTGCCCCTGGCCATTCTGAGCGAATGCCGTTACGCTTGTCATGCTCAACAACAGGGTAACTACCACCAGCAGTACCGTCAGCTTGGACAACTTCCTTTTCATAGGATCACCTCTTTCTAGAGTCTCTCTACAAAGAATACGAACGAGAAGGGCGATTCCTTTCAAAAAGAACGCAGCTGCTGATGAAGTATCATGGAATCCTGCACCATAGCTTGTGCATATGACCGTATAGAAGGAAGCGGGGTAAGGAATGAGAACAGGCGGCTTGGATACCAGAGGCGTGGAGGGCCTTCTGGGGACTGACTGGCGGCAGGCCTGGCGAGAGCTCCACTGCGTGCGCACAGAGCCTGTTGATGTGCAGGTCTGGGACGGGCGAGCCAGGGAGTTCGCAGAGAATGCAGGGGTGTCGGCATATGCGGATACTTTTCTGGCCTATCTGGGACTGGCGCCTGGTCAAAGCGTGTTGGATATGGGATGCGGGAGCGGTACGCTTGCCATTCCTTTGGCACGGCTGAGCCATGAGGTGTTTGCCGTGGATTTCTCCCAGGGGATGTTGGATGCCCTGCAGCGTGCTGCTGCCAGAGAAGGGCTGACCACCATCCGGCCCGCACTGCTCGACCTGAATACACCCTGGAGCCAGTGGGAGGCTGTTGGTATCACAGAGGACTGCGTAGATGTTGTATTTGCATCCAGGTCGACCATGGTGGAGGATATCTGGGCAGCCTTTGAGAAGTTCGAGCGGGCGGCGCGGCAGAAGGTGGCCGTAACCCTGGTTACCGAGTTCTCGCCTCGTGGCACAAAGCGTATGGGTGAGAGCATTGCGGGAGGGCTGCCGTATCTTCCGGATTTCATCTATGCAGTGAACGTCCTGCTCCAGATGGGCAGGTATCCAAGGTTGCGGTATATCGACTGCGACAAGACCGATGAGCAGGGCACGCTACAATTGGTGCGCTGGGCCTATATCAGCTGGGATGTGCAACCTGGTAAGGAGGGATGATGCGTACGTTGGCGCAGACGATCACTGCGATGAGGGATTCATTGGTAGAGGGCAGGCGACCTGAGGCAAAACCCGAGGAGCTGCCCTGTTTCTCCGCACAGGCGCTGGAGGGAAACCCGTATATCACTCCAGCAAGCCTGGAGTCCGTGCTCGACTCACTGGGGCCCGAGGACATCCCCACGCTGGAGGCCGCGCTGGAGAAGCTTGCAGCTGGTGAGCTGGCCTGGTTGGGATTCAAGCTGGTCACTGACCCCTTGCTGGCTGTGGACAGTGAGGACACCGAGGTGGTTGGCATCATTGGTGAGGGGGCGGGGAGCGCCGATGCCTTGCCGGGCATCTTTGTTGCTACCGAGAAGAAGGAGATCCGTTTTTCTCGTCAGTATTCTAAACGCGATGAGTTCCAGATGCTCGACATCACCCGTGGTCCCCACATGCATGCCGAGCAGTACAAGGGCGTCGCCTGGCTGTCTCTGCCGCTGAAGCAGACCGGTGTTGTCTATATCTTTGGCGCTGGCGAGGTTTCCCACTTTTTGGAGAGGATGGCCCGGGACTGTGATTTTGAGACTGTGGTCATCGACCACGACGAGGAATATCTCAATGCTGAGCGCCTGCCGCTTTCGCACAGGGTCCTGGTGGAGTCATATGAGGAGCTGCCTGATCTGGGGATCGGTGCGGATGACTATGTGCTGGTCTTGACGCGCGGCCACATGTACGACCCGGAGGTGATCACCTATGGGATAAAGGCCGGAGCCCATTATGTAGGTATGATGGGTACTGCTGTCAAGAACGAGAAGGTCTTTGAGATGGCGATCGAAAGAGGTATCACCTTTGAGCAGCTTGAGGAGACCCATACCCCCATTGGCCTGAAGTTTGGGGCAAAGACCCCTGCTGAGCTGGCCTTATGCATTGTCGCTGAGTTGATCCAGGTGCGCAGTAACAGGAGGAAGGCCTGATGGTGGAGCGCGTAGAGGACCTTGAGCTTTGTGCTCGATGCGGCGGTTTCTGTTGCCTACACACGCCTGGCAGGTTCAGCCCTGCAGACTTCCTCTTAACCGCCTCAGATAGGTTGACCGAGAGTGCAGTCGACGATGCCCTGGATAAGGGTTTTGCTGCTGTTTACACCTCGTTCACCAATGTGGAGGGGAGTAAGATGGCCCCTATCTTCACGCTTGCTGCCCGCGGGATCGACAGGCCGCCGCTCAGCCTCTGCCACGAGCCTATATGCTGCGCCCACCTGAAGGGTAACCGCTGCCTCTATGCCCTGGAAGAACGGCCCTACGAATGCGCCATGATGGCTCCTGCCGAGGACTTCACCCAATGCGGCATGCCGGACGACATGCTCATCGAACCTTTCTGGGTGGAGTATCAGGAACTCTTGAGGGGAGTCATAGAGAAGCGCTCAGGCAAGTCCTGGCGCGAGGAGTTGCTTGCACAGCTTGAGTCGCGCTGGCAGTTCGACAGCTATGCCTATGGTGCGGCAGAGCTTATCCGTGTGATTGGATTGGCGGGTGACTCGGCTGAGGCAGACGCCATCATCGCCACATGGCTGGCATCACTGGTTTAACGCTACACACACCGACCTCCTGTCACAATAGGGAGACACCACATGCCCGTTTCCAGGCACGTGGTATTTTATGAGGATCAGTGAGAAACCCTACTCAGCAAGGGTCTTTGTCTTTTCGAGCTGCTTCTTCTTGGCGATGTACAGCGGGATGGTAACGGCATGTGCCGGGCACTTGTCCACGCAAAGCCCGCACTTGGTGCACTCATGCATGCCATCCATGCAATGCGGGTCGAGCTCCTCTTCGCAGACGCTGACACAGACCGCACAGTCGATGCCTTGCGTGCGCAGGCACTTCTTGGTGTCGACATGGGGCCTGAAGAGCCTGTTGGGGATGGACAGAAGCGACATGACGGCCCCCAGCGGGCAGAACTTGATGCACCACTTCCTGAGCACGAAAAGCTCAAGGGCCAAAAACACGGGAAAGACAAGCAGCGCCCAGGAAGGCTCGTTAAAGCCGACAAGGCGCCATAAGGCCAGAAGGCTTGCGAAGGTAAGGCCCACAGGGCAGACGATGCAAAACACCGGGAAGCCGAAGATGGCAGTGGATAAAAGCGCGCCTCCCAAGACGAGGTGGCGCGAGTCGAGCTTCTTTCGCTGTGTCGCACAGCTCGAACAGCCGCTTTTGCATGAGCCGCCCACAAGGGATGCCTGCTCTTCAGCGGACAGGGGCTCTATGGCGCCTTCTATGGCGATGGCGCCCTCAGTGGCGCCAGCGGCCTTGAGCGCCTTGTGCGAGGCTGCTATGGCATCGTCTACGGAGGTATCCTTCTTGAAGGTGAAGAACTTGCGCAGCGGGGGCACGGGGCACAGCCAGGCGCAAAAGACCTTGCCCAACACGATGACTCCCACCGCGACCAAGATGAAGGCGATCAAGGCGCGTGGCACAAAGGTCCATGAGGCCAAAAAGGTCTCAAGGGCGCCTAAGGGGCAGATGTAGGCTATGGCCTCCCAGCCCATGGAGGAAAGCGTGCCCGTGCCCACGTTGACGAAGAAGCTGACGAGCACGACCACCACAACCAAGGTAAGCGTTATCTTGCGGGCGACGGAGATCTTCATGATGCACCACCTGCCTGCGCTTGCTGACTTCCGGCTATGCGCGGGCCCCGGTCGGCCTCTACGGTGATGGCGCGCTTGCGGATGCCGGAGAAGACGCGGTAGGAGTTGGACGGGCAGATGTATTCGCAGTACCCGCAGCCGTTGCACTTGTCGAGCTCTACCACGGGGCGTCCTTGCGTGTCTGTTGTGATGGCATCGTACGGGCAGCCGTCTATGCACTTCATGCAGCCGCCGCCCATGGGTTGGTACGCGATGCAGAGCTCCCTGTCGATGACAGCCGGGGCCACCCATTCCTTATCGGGGTCGAAGTCTTTAAGCGCGCCTGTGGGACAGCACTGTATGCACAGGTCGCAGAAGTCGCAATACCCCAGGTGGTAGTCGAGCTTGGGGGTACGGGCGTTTAAGAGCCCGTCGTTCATGTTGGCCACAGAGATGCAGTTCAAAGGGCACACCCCCCTGCAGCGGTCGCACTTGATGCAGGTGGCGATGAAGTGCTTCTCATCCTGGCCGCCCGGGGGCCTGAGTACGGGGGTATCGCCAAAGGCGTACTTGGCGACCCCTCCTAGCGCCAGCATCACGGCGGCTCCCGTGCCGCCTGCGATGAGCGTTCTTCGAGTAACCTCGTTCACAGCTACACCATCTCCTCCAATAGGTCTTCTATGGTCTGTAGGTCCATAAGTAGATAGCCTTTTGTGATCTTAAGGACGCCGCGATAGAAGCGCGCCTCGATGAGCTTATTCGCAGTCTCTGCGAAGTAGTCGAACCAGGAGAGTATGTGATTGGTGATGAAATCACGACTCTCTTCAAGGCAGGAGCGGGCATCTTCACCGCGATTCTCCTGCAGGGCCTCGATGGTATGGTCGCTCATGACTGCCAGGAACTCCAGCAGGAAACTGAGGTGGTCGTCCGGGGTGTTTGTGTCGGTCACCCGGAGAAGATTGCGCTTGAACACGCGAAAGACCTCAGCACGTGGCTGCTGGCTTAAAAGGCCTTTATCGCTTAAGAACACGGAGGCATAGGGCACAGCGGTCTTTCCCTCAAAGGTGGCAGAGCCACCAAAGCTGGAGGTGAAGTCTATTGCAAGCATCTGGCGAGTGCCGGTATGGCGCTTGCGCAGGACACGCGTGATATCGTTGAAGCCTTCATCGAGCAGGGGCTCACCAAGGCCGAACTGCGAATAATCAGTCTGCGCCATGGTGTCTATCTGTTCCTGCGTAAGGGGCTTGAAGTAGAAACCCGCCAGGGCAAGATAGAATTCACGGCGCCCCTGCAGCACCTGCGTAAGCGCATCGATATTGACCGTCTCCGTTTTTGTCGACATGGGAAGAGTTCCTTTCGCTATTGTGTATCCGCTCATAAGGATACCAGCGTTGTATTCAAGTCAAGGTAGAAAGTCCCCCAAGGGACATGCATCGCTGCACGTCCCTTGGGTCTGTCAAATCACTAGAACGGGAACAGGCCCCTGCTGTTTGCAGCAAGGTCGAAGAAGCTCGGGATCAGCATGGA